>DASZDV010000576.1:0-11206 GCA_035941575.1 Pyrinomonadaceae bacterium | reverse complement strand
AAGCTTTTTCCGGGCCGGTGGTCCCTCGCTGGTTGTTGGCAAGTGCACGGCAACGAAGCACGCGTCGTCAACTCGGTTGAAGAGGCAAAGCCTGCTGAAGATCAATTGGGCGAAACAATCTACTGCGACGTGATTGTTAGCAACGCCGGCGGAGTTTTGGCTGGCGTCAAGACGGCGGATTGTGTGCCGATACTTATCGGCGATCCGCGAACTGGTTCGTTTGCTGCCGTCCATGCTGGTTGGCGCGGCACACTTGCGAGCGCAGTTATGGAGGGAGTCAAACGTTTGTCGTTGGAATACGGCGTGAGGCCTGAAGACTTGCGCGTCGCCATTGGTCCTTCGGCTGGACCATGTTGTTATGAAGTTGGTAGTGATGTGATCGACGCGTTTACAAGTCGCTTTGCGGATAGCGAGAAACTGTTTACGGCGACGCGTCCGGGTCATGCATTGGTCGATCTCATAACCGCAAACAAGGATCAACTTGCGTCGGCCGGAGTGCGGCCATCGAGGATTCACGTCGCGCCATTTTGCACGATGGACCGCACGGATCTTTTCTTCTCGTATCGAAAAGAGAAGAAGTTGCACGGAAAAGTAGGTCGGTTGATGGCGGTGATTGGAAAGCGCTAGATCGTCATTCCACGTTGAGCCACATCTTCACTTCCCGAGTTACTGGCGGAAAACAGGCTTCATCATTACATGCCTGGAATCTGAGCCTGCCTTTAATCTCACCCGAAGAGCCGCCATAGTTGGCGGGCACCATCACATTGAACCGTACCGTCGCGCGGCCTTCGTAAACAGCCACGGCGCCTTTCGAGAACTTGAGCTTGCGCATTACCGGGCGCGGGTAACTGACTGGTCCAACTCTCATTCCTGAAGGTGTTTCAACGTCCAGCTTCGTGGCAATCAGGTATTTGTCGAGTGGTTTGCTCGACTGCACGTGCAAACCGGCGGGAATTTCCATCACGACGGTAGCTCTAACCGTGCGGCCCTTCTTCACCTTGTCCGGGGCGATTGAACCGTTGACGTTCACGTCGCCGGACGACTGTGCATAAAGCGTTACTGGAAGCAGGAAGACGAGCAGTAAAGGAAATGAGCGAATCAGTTTCGAGTGAAAGTTCATTAATTACCAACTCCGATAGTGTTGATCTCTTTGCAAGCGTTAAGTGTTTCCTGACGAGCGGCCAGTTGCCCACAGGCCGCAAAAATATCGCGGCCGCGGGGGCGTCGCACGTAGGTATGAATACCCTTCGACTCCAGGATGTTTTTGAATTGCGTCACAGTTTCGTCTGGTGATGGTCGATACGGTAGAGGCTCAGCGGGGTTGTGCGGAATCAGATTCACTTTCGCTCGCAGACTGTGACGGTTCAGCAGGTTCGCAAGTTGGCGCGCCTGTTCTTCGGAATCGTTCACGCCGGCGAGCATCACATACTCAAACGTAAACCGCTCGCCCGGTTTTAGGGTTTGCTCAAACACTTTGCACGCTTTGAGCAACTCTTCAAGCGGCCATCTCTTGTTTATAGGCATCAACTCGTTTCGCAGTTCGTCAGTTGGCGCGGCCAACGAGATCGCCAGGTGCGGTCGATCAGCCACTTGTGCCAGATCGAGGATTCGCGGCACGATGCCGGCCGTCGAAACCGTGACGCGATTCGGCACGATGTACAAGCCATTTTGATCGGCCATGACGCGCAATGCTTTTAGTAGTGAATCGAAATTGAGAAACGGTTCACCGGCGCCCATGCCCACGAGATTGGTTCCGCGCGGAGGCTTCACGCCCACTCCGTATGCGTCGTTGAGTGCAATCAATATCTGTTCGACGATCTCGCCCGGGGTTAAGGAACGAAGTAGGCCGAGTTGGGCCGTGAGACAGAACGTACATTGCAACGGGCATCCGGATTGAGACGAGAAACAGATCGTGTCGCGGTGTTCTTCAGGGATAAAAACCGTCTCGACGGGAAGACCGTCGTGCGTCTTCATCAAATAGCGGCGAGTGCCGTCAGAAGAGATGTAGCGTGATTCAACCGTTAACGAGGAAGCGCGCGCCGCCTCGTTTAAACGTGCGCGCAGTTCCTTTGGCAGATCCGTCATTTCGTCGAAACTGCGCAACCGTCGATGCTGAATCGCAGCGAAAATCTGCCGCCCGCGATATGCCGGCTCCCCGAGCTCTTCGACAAATGAGACGAGCTCCGGTTGGGAGAGCCCCGTCAGTTCAACTCTTTCTTTCATTGCGCCTTCATCTTAGCATTTGCGCTTAGATGACGCAGGCAGCGGCTACGGCACGATGGTGAACTTTGCAGAGGGAGAGATTGTTTGACCCGACACGTGATCCCGGATGTTGATCTGAATCTGGTATTCGCCCGGGGTGAGCGTGCGCGTGTCGATCAGACGCGTTAACGTAAGACGTTCTCCGGCGTCGTTGATCTGTCGCCAGTCTTCAGCTTGCCGGCTGAGTTCTTTGCCGTCTTTGAGGAGTACGTATTCGGCGTCGGCCGCGGGCTTCAGCGTAGTTTGATCGATTCCGGCGTTGTAGATCTGCAAGTACACACCCACCGGTTCGCTGCGGTGATAAGTGCCGGACAGGTTCGGAATAACCTTCGTCGTGCCGATGTAAAATGGACCGACAGGAGCTCCACGCTCCAAATGTTCGAGTTTCGTCGCCAACACGAGACTCGAAGTTGTAAGGCGATCTTTCGGAAACTCCGGCACCTGAAACCCGACATGTCGAACGCCCATCGCTCCTGACTGAGTATCGCGCAGCATCACATCAACTCGATACCGTCCCGGTTCAAGAACAAAGGCTCTTGCATAAACTGATTTGCGCATCCGTGTCGAGCTGAGTTCTTCGGCGGTTGCGGTGGTAATTACGGAGTCTTCAAACTTTCCTACGCTGCGATTTGCAACGGTAATCACCCGGCCAAAGATGTTCATGCGCGCTGTTTGGAGTCCGCCACTATCCGTGAACGACAGTTGGTTGTTTTCAGTTTGAATCGTGAGTGCGGCGACAACGCGATCGTCAGACTGGCGAAAGTAGTTGATCTGAGTTTCGAAGCTCAGCGGATCTTCATCGACGATCGGAGTCGGATTCATCGTGCCGCCGAAGTTTCGTGTGAACGGTTGATCTCGCTCGAGGTCCACTATCAGGTTCATCACTTCGAACGGTGAATCCTTTGTTCGCGAATAGTTGACGGTCCCGAAACCTCTCAGATTCGCGATGCGATCAGCGCGGTTTACGAGGCCTGCCATCTCGGCAAAGGTTTGACCGGCGTTTGGAACATGAATCAACGCGTCCTTCTCATCCGGATTCGTCGCCAGGCGGTATTCGCCCGAACCCGTTGGATCGACGAACTCAAGTTCGATGCCACTCGTGACGTTTGGCAGATAACGGTAGAACCACTTCTCAAAAGGATAGGTGGAAGTCGATCCGCCGCCTTCATAGGAAGGCCGCTCGTAATAACCGCCTGCCGGGTGCGATTCGATGGAATCGGGTTTGCCAAACTTAATGTAAATGCGGCCGCGATCCGTGAGGCGTCCAGGTTTGCCTGACGAAAAGTGTTCATTGGCGTAAGCGACGCGTTCGAAGAATTGCTGCTTGAATTCGTTCTCTTCCGTATCCGGATCCGGGTCGCGGCTGCGCCAGAAGTCCTCGATAAACTTTTCTCGCTCGTCGTCGTTGTCGAGCTTCTTCCAGGCGTCGCGTTCGGCCTTAGTGAGAATGAGATCGACGTCCTGTATCCACTCGACATAAGCCTTCTTTGGTTCGCGCTTGATCTTGCGCGGTTTTTCGTCGGGACTGACGACCGGCTTTTGCGCGATTGTTATCGTCGTTGAGATCGAGACGAGTACGAGGACTGTGATCAGTCGTGAGATCGAGGTAGGCATGCGCCGCTCCCTTCAGTTTTGTAGAACTGAATCGCAAATCGCGGGGAGACGAACGCAGAAACGAGATTTAACTTACAAACGAACGATTATTACTGAACTACGCTGAACTTTTGCGACGGCGACAGCGACTGTCCTGTGACTTTATCGCGAATACGAATTGCGACTTCGTATTCTCCGACTGCGAGTCCGCGTGTGTCGATGAGGCGCGCCAGCGTCAATCGTTGACCTGAGTCACTAAGACCCTTCCAGTCTTCCGCCTGTTTACCGAGTTCCTTGCCGTCTTTAATCAACGCATACTCGACGTCAACTGAAGGCCGCAACGTCGTTTGATCGATTCCGGCGTTGTAGATTTGCAGGTAAACACCGACGGGCTGGCCGCGATGGTAAACACCCGAAACATTCGGGATCACTTTGGTAGTGCCGATTACAAATTGGCCCACCGCTGGCTGGTCTGACAGGTTCTCCAACTTCGCAGCAAGAATCATCGTTGAAGTTGAAAGTTTCTCCTGATCGTACCGTGGTACGGTGAAACCCTTCTGAATCATTCCGGTTGCGCCCGACGCCACGTCGCGAACAATGACGTCTACTTTGTATGTGCCGGGAGCAAGTGGAACTGCCTTTTGATAGGCAGACTTTCTATCTTTCGCTTCGGTGAGTTCGGTTGGCGTCGCGGTCGTGATCACCGGATCTTCAAAAATGCCCACGCGACGTCCCGCGACCGAAGTGATTCGCGCGAAGATGTTCATGCGGGCCTGTTGCAAGCCGCCGCTATCCTGGAAAACAAGATCCTTATTCTCGGCTTGAATCGTGAACGCAGTGATCACGCGCTCGTCTGATTGGCGGAAGAAGTCAATTCGTAGATCGAAGTTGAGTGGGTTCTCTTCGACGACGCCGGTATTAACCGCGGTCGCGAGATCGTTGAACTTAACCTGTGGTGGACGGCTCAGGTCGGCGAGCAACTGCAACCGTGAGAACGGGCTGTCCTGCTCGCGCTGGTAGTTAGTGTTGCCGACACCGCCCATGCCCGTAATGCGATCCGCTTTGTTTGCGAGACCGAGTTGTTCGGAAAGCGTCAGGCCTGCGCCCGGGATCATCAGGAGGGCATCTTTTTCGTACGGATTTCGCGCGATGCGGTATTCGCCACTGCCTGTCGGATCGACGAATTCGATCTCGATACCGGAGCCGACACCACCGAGGTAACGATAGAACCAGATCTCAAACGGGTAAGTGGTCGTCGAACCGCCGCCTTCCCACGAAGGACGCTCATAGGAGCCGCCCATCGGGTGCGTCTCTCGCTCGTCGGGCTTGCCGTACATGATCCAGATACGGCCACGGTCCGTTTTCCAACCTGGTATGCCCGAACTGAAATGTTCGTTGGCATAGGCGATTCGCTCGTAATACTCTTCCTTAAACTCGTTCTCTTCAGTGTCCGGATCCGGATCGCGCCGTCGCCAAAACTCTTCTATAAACCGCTCGCGCTCGTCGTCAGTCGCCAGCTTCTTGAAGGCTTTTCGCTCCTCGTCCGTGATGATGTAAGTAACGTCTTTATCGAGCCAGTCTTTATAAGCCTTTTTGAGTTCGGGCTTGACGTTGCGCGGTTTGCTGGTCGGATCCTGCTGCTCTTGTGTCAAAACTGCGGGGCTGACACACAATGCTGACGCAGCAACCAGGGCCAGACGTAGAGCAACTTTCTGGTAAGACATTACAAAACTCCTGTTAGACGTTTGACGAATTCGACCTATACGGACTGCTGCCGGACACCGGTTGAAGACTCAGGATTCTAAGATCGCGCTGAGAACAGAGTCAAGATGCGAACATCGACTGCATCAGTTGCCCCAAAAGTGCGAAAAGTGGCGCGCTTTCTTAGGTTTGAACGAGATTATCACGTGGCCGTCCGCGGCTTGTTGAAGATCCATGCGACAAAGATCGAAACCCCGTAAAGAACTATCATCGGGGCCGCAAACAGCATCATGTTCGGAATATCGTTGGTCGGCGACAAGACAGCCGCGGCGACGAGAATAACGATCATCGCGGTCTTCCAGATTCGCAGAAGAAAACCCGCCGTGATCAGCCCAATGCGGGCCAGCACGTACGTAATTGCCGGCATCTGGAACACCACACCCATGCCAAGCATAACGATGATGATGAAATCGAAATAGTCATCGGCTTTTAGTAGTAGACGGAAGTCGCTTCCGAGGCCCAGCAGATACTTCGCGGCCGGTGGAAAGATGACGTAGTAAGCGAATGCCGCGCCCAACACGAAAGAAATGGAAGACAACAAAATGAACGGCGTTACGTACGCGCGTTCGTGCGGGTAAAGCCCGGGGGACACGAACGCCCAGATTTGAAACAACAGAAAGGGAACAGAGACGCAGATTGCCGCATAGAGCGACACTTTCATGTACAGCGAGAATGTTTCTATGGCGGAAGTAACAATCAGTTTATCGTTTACGCCGGAATACGCCTCGACGGCGGATCCGAGTTCTATCGGCAGTCGAACGCCTTTCGGAATTACAGCGTTGCCGGAATAAAGCGCCTCATCACTGAACAGACCCAGCTTGCCCTCACCGTCTTTCAATACCCTCGCCATCACTGAAGCCCCGGCTGGTATCAAACTCGTTCCGAGTTTCGTTTCCTCGGGGAACACATAACGGCCGACATCGTTCTCCTTCAACGACGCCATCGCTGCGATCGTCTCATTTCCACTGTAACCAGCGATTGGAACCTGACGCCGTTGCGCTTCCGCGAGTGCTTTCTGCACCGGCGCCGCGAGAAAGGAGTAAATGCGATCAGAGACGAACCAGGAGATGGTGGCAGCAAGGAAGACGAAGACAAACGAGCGGACGAGACGGCGACGTAATTCGTCGAGATGTTCCAGGAAGGACATCTGACCGCCTAGTTCTTCTTCTCCACCTCTATTTGTGGTCAGTGCTTTTATGAATGCTGACATTGCGAATGAGTTATAACCAGTCTTGTTTTCGGAGTGGCTCAGGTGCTGCGGATTCAGGGGCTGCGCTCAACGGCTCGGCTGCTTGTGAGAGAGGCTCGGGAGCATTTCCTCGGGCAACAACCAACTCAGGTTGAGCAGGTTCGACCAAAGGCTCAGGTGCGACTGTTTCTTCGACTAAAGCCTCTGGTCGTTCCGCGGGATGTATCGTGGTGTCTGATTCGAAATCGAACTTGGAAGCTTCCAGTGCGACTTCGCGTTCCCACGTGCGCTTGAAGTCGTCAGAGGCTTTTCGAAACTCAGCGAGACCTTTGCCCATCGAGCGCGCAAGTTGAGGCAGCTTGCGTGGACCAAAGAAAATTAGTGCGATAACGAGAATGAAAAGCAGTTCAGTGCTGCTGAGGGATTCAAGAATGAGGGCAAACACGGCTCGTTCTCACCTTCTTAAGAAATCGCAAGTTGTAAGTAAGCCTGCTGGGTGTGGCTTGCTCGCTGACACTAATAGATACCGCTAGGATCACTTAAAATGCGGAAAGCTGCAAGTGGTCTTCAGCAACTGTCGCAGCGAGAGCATTGTAATGGGTGAAGAAACACGCGCAACCGACAGTTTTATCGACGCAGCAGGAACTCTTCAGACCTTCGCCGAATGTGCTGAAGCGGTTGCGGCAACGACAAAAAAGTTAGAGAAAGCGGCCATACTCGGCAACTATCTCAAGACGCTTTCTGATCCGGATCTCACTCGAGCAGCACGTTATTTTGCGGGCCAGCAGTTTGCTCAAAATGATGCGCGCACGACGAATGTCGGCGGCAGCATTATCAGCACGGCGCTGAGCGAAGCGACTGGTTTCAGTCGCGAAGATCTGTCTCCACGCTGGGTCCGTCTGGGTGATCCCGGTGACGTCGCGGAAGAGATCGTTAAAGAAGCGCGCCACACTTTCAATCCCACTATCACACTCGCCGAAACCGAATCTCTGATCAGCCGGCTGAGTGAAACCCGGGGCATAAAGAATAAAACCGCACTGTTGACGGCGGTGCTTCATCATGCAACGCCACTTGAAGCGAAGTATCTCGTGAAGTTGCTCGCCGGTGATCTGCGAATCGGATTACGGGAAGGTCTGGTTGAAGACGCGATCGCGCGAGTGTTTGGCCAGCCGCTCGCTGATGTCGCGTATGCAAACATGCTATTAGGCGATATTGGTGAAACCGCAGCGCGTGCGCGGCGTGAAGATCTGCACGACGTCAACATGCGTCTGTTTCATCCGATCAAGTTCATGTTGGCGACTCCCGCAGCCGACTTGACCGACATCGCGAGAACGATGCCCGAGGAGTTTTTGGTTGAGGACAAGTTTGACGGGATTCGCGCGCAAGCGCATGTTGCGGATGGAAGGGTCGCAATCTACTCGCGCACCATGGATGACATCACTCATCGTTTTCCGGAACTTGTGGAGCCACTACGATCTTTGCCGACGGATGTGATCATAGATGGAGAGGTAGTTCCGGCCAGTGACGACGCGATACTTCCATTTAGCGAGTTGCAGAAAAGGTTAGGCCGCAAGACCGTCGGCACTCAGTTGCTGATTGCGGTTCCGGTAGTTCTCATTGCTTACGATCTCTTATATGCCGCGGGCAAGGTTTTAATCGATGAGCCGCTGGCCGAGCGACGCCGCGTTTTGTCGGAAGTTGTGCCACGCACAGGGCCGTTGCGGCTGTCGGAGGGAAAAGTTTTTAGCGAAGCGAGTTTACTGGATGACGAGTTCGACGCTGCGCGTGCACGGGGTAATGAAGGGCTGATGATCAAGAGTCCGGGTTCATCTTATAAACCCGGGCGCAGAGGGCGTGAATGGCTTAAGTTAAAACGCGCCATTGCTACACTTGACGTTGCGGTCACGGCGGTCGAGGTCGGACATGGAAAGCGGCGGCACCTGCTGTCCGATTATACTTTTGCCGTAAAGCGCTCGAACGATGATGACGAATTGCTTAATATTGGCAAGGCATACTCGGGTTTGACGGATCAGGAGTTACTGAAGTTGACGGAGTGGTTTAAGGCGCACACGCTTCAGGAATTTGGCCACGGCAGGGTGCGCCTTGTTGAACCAAGTGTCGTTATCGAAGTAACATTCGACCGAGTCCAGAGGTCGAACCGGCACAAGAGCGGATACGCACTTCGCTTTCCCAGGATCTTGCGGTTACGGCCGGACAAAACGGTTAGTGAGATAGACACGTTGGAGACGGTAAAACGGCTCGTTGAGGGCGAAAAGGACCCTTAGGACGGGCGGATCCTTGAAAAGATGGGATGAGAGACTCGGGGGTGGCGGCTGAACTCAGCCCGGCATTGGCCGTGTAATTAATAAAGTTCCTATTGCCACAGCGGCCAGATGGGGGTAGGATGCAACGCGTCACCGCCTCCCAGTCAGCTTTTTCGAACGTTATCGGTGAGCCCGGACACACAGAACGCAGGCCGCGAGACTACGCTACGGCGTAAGCTGCGAAAGCCTTGTTCGTGGTTGTGCGTTTTTCAGTACACTGAAAGTAGGGCTAATAACGCTTCGAACATAAGGTAATCTGACGTTTCGACTGTTTCTCCAGACTGTTCGGATGAACCGCCCACAGATACCGAAGTGCCCTCCTCCGGAGCAATCGCTGTTGCACGCGGTGGCTCGGGTGAGGGCGGGATCGGTACTTCTCCAGCCGAGATTTTGCCGGTGATGGCGAAGACGAGCAGTAGCGCAAATACTAAGTTTTTGACAGGTTTCATTGATCTTCTCCTCAAGAATGTTGTAGTCAAAGCCGGTGAAGTGGTGTGCAACCAAAGAGATTTATTGGTTGGTCTTGATAATATCCGTCAATTGAGAGGCTTGCAAGGTTCCTTGCCAATCAAAAAACTGGAGATCTGATATGAATTTGCAGACATCCGCTGTCGATAGGGAGTTCGAAACTCCGGCCCTCGATAATCTTTTGCCCCTCTGCGAGATGGCAAAGGGACTTGAAGAGGCTGGTGAGTTTGAGATGGCGGAGGAAACTTTACGGCCTTTTTGGAAAGGCGTGTCCCATCGACCTAATAGTACCGGTTTACCAGATGAGGCTAAGGCTGAACTTCTACTGAGAACGGGAACATTGACGGGTTGGCTGGGTAGCGCAAAACAAATACCAGGCTCCCAAGAACTTGCCAAAGATTTAATTAGCGAGAGTAGCTCTCTATTCGAATCAATTGGTTTTTCTGAAAGAGTGGCCGAGGCGCGCGTTAATTTGGCCGTCTGCTATTGGCGCGAAGGCGGACTCGATGAGGCGCGCGTCACCTTACGATTGGTGCTTGACAGCCTGCACGAGAGTCGAAGCGAGCAGAAACTGCGAGCCCTTCTGACGAGCGCCATTGTTGAATCGGCAGCGACGAGAGACCGCAGCGCTCTGGTGATATACGAGCAGGCAGCGCCATTATTTGAATCAGGTGCTAACCATTCACTTAAGGGGAGGTTTCACACTTCTTACGCCACCGTCTTAAGGAGTTTGGGAACTTCTGAGAACCGAGAAGATTACATCGACAGGGCCCTCATTGAATACACGGCCGCCAGTTATCATTTTGAGCTGGCTGGTCACAAACGGTTTCAGGGTCGCGTCGAAAACAACGTGGGATTTCTGTTCGCAACGCTTAACCGTTTTACCGAAGCTCAAGAACACCTAACGCGGGCCCGAGCGTTGCTTCTCAGTGTCAGTGATCAGGGCGGTGCCGCCACTGTTGAAGATAGCCGGGCGCAAGCATTCCTACTCGAAGGGAAAAACGAGTTAGCAGAGAACTCTGCTCGATCAGCTGTACGCTTATTTCAGAAAGGTGGCGAGCAAGCGCTACTCGCGGAAGCGTTAACCACGCATGGAAAAGCTCTCGCACGATTGGCCCAGTTCTCCGCAGCGAGAGCAACGTTGAATCAAGCAATCGAAATTGCCCGCACTGCCGGTCATCCCGAAGGCGGAGGAATCGCTGCTGTAACGGCAATCGAGGAATTGGGCACTCAGCTGTCACTAAACATCCTTGAAGAATACTATCGCAACGCTGAGGAGCTATTAGCTCACTCGCAAAATCGTAGTCTTAAGACGCGCCTCGGTGAGTGTGCGCGACGCGTGTTGGCAGCGGAACTAATCGAGGCCAAGCCTAGTGCTGAACCACTCCGCAGCGTTCCAGCGACGATGCCGCCCGGTTTTTCACTCGACGCCGAAGTGCTCCGCTACGAAGGAACCTTAATCCGCAAAGCTCTTGAAGATTCGGGCGGCAGCGTCACCCGAGCCGCACGCCTACTCGGCGTGACGCACCAGGGCCTCGCGTTTATTCTAAA
Organism: Pyrinomonadaceae bacterium; assembly: GCA_035941575.1. Taxonomy (GTDB): domain Bacteria; phylum Acidobacteriota; class Blastocatellia; order Pyrinomonadales; family Pyrinomonadaceae; genus PSRF01. Next base: position 58 of record DASZDV010000576.1, on the reverse strand, counting down.
CGGTCGTCACAGCGACCTCCTAGCCATTCGCACGCCCGTCAAGAAACGACGGCGAAGC
>DASZDV010000575.1:0-2741 GCA_035941575.1 Pyrinomonadaceae bacterium | reverse complement strand
GCCTGGGCCGAAACGATCCTGTCCAAACTCACTCCCGAACAAACGCAGCAGATGTTGAACACAGAATTCGGCGGCATGAACGAGGTGCTCGCAGATCTCTACGCCGACACCGGTAACAAGCGCTGGCTAACTCTGTCGCATCGCTTCGATCACAACGCTTTTCTCGATCCACTGAAACGCCGCGAAGACAAGCTCGCGGGCCAGCATGGCAACACGCAGGTTCCGAAGATGCTCGGAGTCTTGATGCAATACATCTACACCGGCGACGTCTCCGCGGGCATCGCGGCGGGTTTCTTTTGGGACGCAGTGGTCAACGATCACACTTACGCCACGGGCGGACACGGCAAAGACGAATACTTTGGACCACCGGATCAATTAGCCGAGCGCGTTGACGGCAGGACCAACGAGACCTGCAATGTTTACAACATGCTGAAGATGACGCGACGTCTTTTCGCGATTCATCCCGAGATCAAATATGCGGAGTTTGAAGAGCGAGCCTTGTTCAATCATATTCTCGCGTCGATGGATCCTGAAGATGGCCGCACGTGTTACATGGTGCCGGTAGGTAGAGGCGTGCGTCACGAATACCAGGATATGTTTCGCAGTTTTACCTGCTGTGTTGGCAGCGGCATGGAGAGTCATGGGCTGCATGGCGACGGCATCTACTACGATTTTGAAGGTCGCCTGTTGATTAACCTGTATGTCCCATCGGTTGCAAACTGGAGAGCAGCAGGCGCAACCGTAACGATGGAGACAACGTTTCCGGAGGGTGATGCGGCGTTGTTGAAGTTTGATCTGCAACGATCTAAGTCCTTCGGTTTACTTTTGCGGCGGCCGTTGTGGGCCGGCGACGAGTTCGCAGTGAGTGTGAATGGGAAGAGCGTGACGGATTTATCTCAACCGGGCTCGTACATTGAAATAAAAAGAACGTGGAAAACCGGCGATAGCGTTTCACTTGTGCTGCCGAAGAAATTACACGTCGAGGCACTCGCCGATAACCCGCATCGCGCTGCACTGATGTGGGGACCGCTCGTGCTCGCCGCTGACCTCGGGCCTGAGCGACGCGGTGGTCCAACAGAGTCTCCCGCGCTCGTCACAGCAGAGAAGCCGATCACTGAATGGTTACAACCAGTCCGCGACAACCTTGGTGTGTTTCGCACTGCGGGCGTTGGCCGCAACACCAATGGGCAAACGAACGAGGTAGAGTTTGTTCCGTTCTATCGCCTGCACCGGCGGACTTACTCAATCTACTGGGACCTTTACTCAGACGAGACTTGGACCAAAAAGATTGAAGAGTTGACCGCTGAAAAGACACGGCAAGAAAAGCTGGAAGCGGCGACGGTAGCTTTTCTCTCGCCCGGAGATTCCGAAAAGGAAAAGACTTTTAACGTGAAGAGCGAGGAATCGTCGCCCGATCGCGTACTGGGGCGGCAGGGCCGTCGCGCGCGGAAGTGGTTTTCTTATGATCTGCCGATTGAACCGGCCAAACCACTGGCGTTAGTTGTTACGTTCAATACTGAAGAACGCGCGAAACGATCGTTTGAAGTTTTTATTGACGGACAACGCATCGGTGAGGGAACGATCGAACGTTATCCGCCAGGCAGCCCGACCGGACGGTTCTACGACGTCGATTACAAGATTCCCGCCGAACTCGTCAAAGACAAGCAGAAAGTGACCGTGCGTTTTCAATCAACCGGCGGCAACGAGACCGCGACCGTGTTTGGCGTCCGTGTAGTCCGCGCTGACGAGAGATAAGTGGCCACAAAAAGGCACAAAAACCACAAAATAGTCATTCAGTCCTTTTGTGCTTCTTGTGCCTTTTTGTGGCTAGCTTCTGCCGCGAGCGCGCAGACGCTCGATCTCGAGACTCCCGACTTCAAACTGCGACTGTCAAAGGAGTCGCAAACGGTAGCGGCGCTCGAACCAAAAAGCACGCCGGGATTTGACTTCACACCTTCGGATCGCCTGTCACAACACACAGCGAATCGTTATCACCATCTCGGAGATTTGATCCTTCGCGTCCGCGCCGGCAGTTCTGGAGAATGGCAAAAATACGACACCGCCGAGTCGCGTGCGCCTGTCGATGCGTTGCCGGCAACCGGATCAACGCTTGCAGCCGCTAATCTTTCACCCACGCTTCCCGCTGACGTTCCTCTGCAAATCACACGTTCATGGATCGTCGACAACGGCCGGCTCGTCTTGCGTTTTGAGCTGAAGAACAAAACAAATCAACCTGTTCAACTCGGCGCGCTCGGTCTGCCGATGGTCTTCAACAACATCCTCACCGGACGTAGCCTCAAAGAAGCGCACGATAAGTGTTCCTTTTCTGATCCTTACATCGGACAAGACGCGGGTTACTTGCAAGTAACTCGATTAAACGGCGCCGGACCTTCATTGGTCGTCGTGCCGGACGGGCAAACGCCGTTCGAAGGCTATCAATTGCTCAGTGAACCGACCCGGCCGAGTCAAACATTCGAAGGTGTGTTCGCGTGGATGGTCCATACGCAGGCTTACGCTGAGGATGAATGGCGCAACGCCGTTCCGTGGAATCCAGCGACGTTAGCAACGATCGCTCCGGGTGCGACAAGAACGTATGGCGTCAAGTTTCTGCTGGCTGATGAGATTCGCAGTATTGAAAAGACACTTGCGCAGAACAACCGGCCCATTGCGATCGGAATACCTGGTTACATCTTACCGATGGATGTCGACGGCCGTCTCTTCATCAAGCATCAACAGAGAAT
>DASZDV010000574.1:0-11098 GCA_035941575.1 Pyrinomonadaceae bacterium | reverse complement strand
GACGTGCCACTGTTGATTCCGGAAGTTAATCACGAGCACCTCGGACTTCTCGAACGGCAACGAAGCAAGTACTCGCGTGGCTTCATCGTCACGAATCCAAACTGTTCGACGATCATGGTGGCGTTGGCACTCGCGCCCTTGCACGCGGCGTTCGGCGTGGAAGCGACAGTGATCACAACGCTCCAGGCGCTTTCGGGTGCAGGCTATCCGGGCGTCGCCTCGCTGGATATTCTCGATAACGTGTTGCCGTACATCGGCGGCGAGGAAGAGAAGATCGAAGCGGAAACAACGAAGATACTCGGCCGTTTCAACTATGAACGTATCGAGACCGCCACGATGGCCGTCAGCGCGCAATGTCATCGCGTCAACGTAACCGACGGGCACATGGCCGCGGTGCGTGTGAAGCTCGCGCGTAAAGCGTCGCTCAACGATGTGCGTGAGGCGTTGAGTTCTTTTCGTTCGTTACCGCAGGAGCTTGGGTTATATTCTGCGCCGGCCAATCCGATTCTTGTGCGCGACGCAGAAGACCGGCCGCAGCCAAAATTGGATCGCGACGCCGGCAACGGAATGAGCGTAACTATCGGCAGGCTCAAACCCGACTCCGTTTTGGACTATCGATTCGTAGCTTTGAGTCACAACACGATTCGCGGCGCCGCGGGCGCTGCAATTTTGAACGCTGAGTTACTCATTGCTCTTGACCACTTATGAAAATCAAATTCCTTCTTTTCATTCTATTGATCTGGCTCCCCGCTGTCGTAAACGCCCAAGCTCCTCTCGATGAAAAAGTAAAGCCGCTGGTCACCTCGTTCAAAGGCAAAGTCAGCCTCTTCGCGAAGAACCTCGACACAGGCGAAACGTACGCACTCAACGCTGACGAGCGCGTGCGCACCGCGAGCACGATTAAGATCGCCGTAATGATCGAAGCCTTCGCTCGAGTCGCCGAGGGTAAGATCAAATGGACCGATGAAGTCACACTTACGAAGGAGAAGAAAGTATCCGGCTCCGGCATTCTCACCGAACTTTCAGACGGTCTTCACCTCACGCTGCGCGACGCCGTTAACCTCATGATGATTCTCAGCGACAACACTGCAACCAACCTCGTGCTCGACGTCTTAACCACCGACGCGGTGAACGCACGCATGGAATCGCTCGGTTTCAAAAACATCAAGATCATGCGCAAGGTTGGGAGTGGCGGTGAAAGCACTGCCGGAAAAGATCCGGAAAACAAGAAGTATGGTCTCGGCATGGCCACTCCGCGAGAGATGGTCCTGGTGATGGAGAAACTCGAACGCGGCGAGATCGTTAGTCCCGCAGTGTCGAAAGAGATGATCGAACTGATGAAGCGCGAACAAGGACGCAACGCGATCGGGCGATCGATTTGGAACGTGCCGATGGCCAGCAAGTACGGCGCGCTGGATCGGCTTCGAAGTGCCGTCGGTATTCTCTACACCAACAAAGGCAAGATCGCGATGGCGATCTCCTGCGACGACATGCCTGAAACGATGTGGTCCGTCGACAATCCAGCGTACCTTCTAATGTCGCGACTGTCAGAAGTTCTGGCCGAAGGACTGGCGAAAAAATAGCGGCTTTCTCCGAATTTCTATAGACGCTCCCATAAATTTGGATATACTTTGCCTCACAAACCTAATGGTTTTAAGCCCGACTGTGAAAACGCGAGTGTTTTTCTGACGGCGTATTCATACGTGCTCGCGGAATGGTATCTGCAAGAAACTGAACTGAATCGACAGTTTTTTCACGGTTAATCCGCCTCTCATCTTTTTCGGATCTTAGCGACGCAGCCCTTCCAGGTCCGGATCCGAAGACAAAAAATGCATCGGAGGACTCAATGAAAATAAGAATCTCCTTGAGAAGTGCCGCCCGATTTCTTAGCGTCACTTTACTCATCGGGCTGTTCGCCCTGCCGGCGTTTGCCCAGCAGGGGACTTCGACGGTTCGTGGAACCGTGAAGGATCCTCAAGGCAACCTGGTCGCGGGCGCCTCGGTGAAACTTATCAATATGGCAACTAGCGCCGAGCGAACCGCAACCACTTCATCTGATGGCGTCTTTTCATTTGAAGCCATCCAGGTGGGCGACTACAAAGTCGAAGTCGAAGCGCAGGGCTTCAAGAAGGGTGTCGTCACAGACATTCATGCTCAGGTAGCGACTCCGACGCCGGTTGATGTCCAATTGGAGATTGGAAATATCGCGGAGTCGGTTACCGTCTCAGCCAGCTCTGCTGAGCTACTGGTAAATCGCGAGGACGCGACGCTGGGTAGCACGTTTGTTAATAAACAGATCACACAACTGCCCCTTGAAGCCCGCAACGTTCCCGCGTTGCTGACGCTGCAAACAGCTACCACACGCGATGGCTACGTTGCCGGCTCCCGCGCTGACCAGTCGAACATCACGCTCGACGGCGTGGACATCAACGAAGCGCAGACCAACACAATCGTCGGCGCCGATCCGGCAAACGGAACGGACATCAACAATCTTCAGCCCTCAAATTCAACTGTGTTGCGTTTGAACTCTGAAGCCATTGAAGAGTTTCGCGTCACGACGACCAATCCAAACGCGAACCAGGGCCGCTCAGCCGGAGCGCAGGTTTCACTCGTCACCAAGAGCGGAACCAACGATTGGCATGGAGCGTTGTTCGAGTTCTATCGCACGTCTGCTTTCGCAGCGAACAACTTCTTCAACAACAAGGCAGGCCACTATGCTGCTAACGACGTCGCGGTATTAACCGGCGCCGCGCGCCTCGGAGATCCGAAGGTACCTCGGGCACCGCTCATCCGGCACACGTTTGGCGGCGCTCTCGGTGGTCCAATCATGAAGGACCGCGCGTTCTTCTTCTACAGTTACGAGGGTGACCGCATAACGCAGTCAAGTTCGGTGGTGCGAAATGTTCCGTTGCCGAGTTTGGGCCTGGGACTCGTCCGTTACAGAACCACGGGCGGCGCCATCGCGACGCTAACGCTTGCACAGTTGAATGCGATCTTCCCAGTTGGAACCAACCCGATTGCGGTACAGGCTTTGGCTGCGGCGGCTGCGCGCTATCCGGCCAACGACTTCACCATCGGAGATCAATTCAACAGCGCTGGATTCCGATTCAACGCGCCAATTCCTGTTAAGAGGAATTCGCATGCCGGCAAGTTTGATTTCAATCTGACCAGCAAGCAGCAGGCATTTGTCCGCGTGAATATCATTTACGACCTGCTCGCTCGTGAACAGCAGTTCCCAGACACACCTGCACCGAACATCTGGTCGCATCCGAGTGGTGTAGCGGCAGGTCATACGTGGACGCTGACCAATAACCTGATCAATACATTTCGTTACGGTTACACCCGTGAAGCTTTCAGCCAGCAGGGTGATTCCGCCGCGAACTCGATCAGTTTCCGGTTCATTTTCTCGCCGTTTACTTTCAGCCGCACGCTGACCCGAGTTACGCCGGTCCAGAACTTTACCGATGACATTTCCTGGGTGAAGGAGAACCACAGTCTGGGCTTCGGCACAAACATTCGTTTGATCAGTAACAAGCGAGTATCGTTCGGCAGTTCATTCGACAGTGCCATCACCAATCCTTCCTTCTTCTCGGGCGGTGGTGCAAGTATCTCCAACCGCATACAAGCCCAGGCGCCAAACCCAATAGTAGGATCCGCCGTGGGCGTACAGAATGCAGTGACGGCGCTGATCGGAAGGTTTTCACAGTATTCAGGTAACTTCGTGTTCGAACATGACGGCACTCTCTCGCCTCTCGGCACTCCGACTGAACGGCAGTTCAAGACACAGGAGTACGACGTTTACGGACAGGATTCGTGGAAGGTTAGTCCACACCTGACATTGACCTATGGTCTACGTTACACGATCAGCAAGCCTGTGTATGAGACCAACGGTTTCGAAGTCAGGACGGACCTTTCTTTGTCGGAAGTCTTTAGACGTCGCCAGGAAGCAGCGGCTCGCGGCGTAAACTACGCTGATCCGTTGACACTGGTTCTTTCCGGTCCGGCAAACAATGCGGATCCGCTTTACCAGTGGGACAAGAACAACTTCCAACCGCGCGTGGCTGTTGCGTGGTCACCTTCGTTCCGCAGCGGTTTTCTTGGCAGCCTATTTGGCAAGAGCAACCAGTCGGTCTTTCGTGGAGGCTTTGCGATCACGAACGACTACTACGGCCAGCAACTCGCTGTTAGCTTTGACCTGAACAACACGCTTGGTTTCACTTCGAGCGACACGATCGCGGCAAATACTTTCAACGTGACGACCAGACCGGCGCCCCTGTTTACGGGCTTCGACCAGAGCATCCGAACGTTGCCGCGCATCACCATTCCGGGAAACGTCAGTTTTCCACGCACACAACCATTCGCCACGGATCCCGCGTTACAGTCGGCGCGCATCGAATCAAGCTTGGATTCGGAACTCGTCGCTCCGATCAACTATTCGTGGAACTTCACGTATGAACGCGAGCTACCGAAAGGTCTAGTGATTCAGGCGTCCTACATCGGCCGGTTGGCGCGCAATCTCATCGCCACTCGCGACGTGATGGCGCTTAACAACCTGGTCGATCCAAAGTCGGGAATGGATTGGTATACGGCGGCTGGAATCCTCGAGGAACTCAGACGCCAGGGAGTGGATCCTTCGCAGGTTCCGCAGTTGCCGTTCTTTGCGAATTTCCTTCCCGCCAACATCGCGTCGCTGATGAATGAAAACTACTTCGGTTCGAGTTTTCCGTGCGATCCCGATGAAGATTTCTGCATCAACACAGCCTTCAATCAGACTCAGGCCGTGTATGCGGTCGCCTTGGGTTTCTACGGCAACGACTGGACCGACACCCAGGACGTCATCGAGGATGGACTGGGAAGAAACATCTTCTTCCATCCACAGTACGGCGCACTGGCGTCCTTCAGCAGCGTTGCGAGATCAAACTACCACGCCGGTACTCTCAGCATTCGTGAGCGACTCGGCACTAGTTTGACAATGGACTTCAACTACACGCTGTCGCACTCACTTGACGATGCCTCCGGTCTCCAAACCAGCACGGCTTACGCGGCAGCGTTCATTCTCAATCCGCTCCGCCAACGAGATAATTACTCGAGCTCCGATTTCGACGTGCGGCACATCATTAACGCCAACGCCGTTTGGGAGTTGCCGTTTGGCCGCGGCCGCCACTTCTTCTCGGGCGCGGGCAACCTTGCCAACGCAATTGTCGGTGGTTGGCAGCTCGGCGGTATCTTGCGTTGGAACTCAGGGTTGCCGATCTTTAGTCCGTACGACGATGCTCGCTGGGCCACCAACTGGAATGCACAGAGCAGCGGCGTGCGACTCAAGCCCGTAAAGACCTGTCCGACGCAGGGCGACAAACTCTTCGGAGCGTGCTTGCTTGAAGCATACACAAGCTGGCGCGGAGCGTTCCCGGGCGAAACGGGTGACCGAAACGTTTTGCGGATGCCGGGTTATTTCAATCTTGACCTGGGACTCAGCAAGTCGTTCAACATGCCGTGGAGTGAAAAACAGAAGTTGCAAGTGCGCTTCGAGGTTTTCAATGTCACCAACACACAACGGATGGGTGACATTGACGGGAGCCGTAGTGGATTTGGCTTGCAACTGGATCCCGACAAGATCACGACGGTTGGGGACATTCCAAGCAACTGGTCGAACTTCACGGCCATTCAGGGTCAACCCCGCGTGATGCAAATCGGAGCTCGTTTTACGTTCTGAGCTTCACCTGGAGTTGACATAGAATTACGGGCTGAAGCTGCGAGGCTTCAGCCCGTTTTGTTAAGGAGGTGAGTAATGCTCCGAACTCTTCACGTACTTGCCCTGCTTTTGTTGGTTAGCTTTTCCGCCCTGGCCCAGTTTCCGGATCGCCGCACTGTCCTCGGAACAGGTGGTGGTACCTATGTCATTTTTGGCGACCTTACGGTTGAGGACGAAGACAAGACGAAAGAGGCTAAACCGCTGACCTACGAAGTCGTTCTCAACAATAGAGGCGGACTCATAGCGGGACGTCAATTTGTAAGCGCCGGTAATCGCTACCAGTTCATAAACCTTGTCGCCGGGCAATATGAGTTAGTGGTGCTTTTGGACCATGAGGAAGTCGCGCGTATGCGCGTTGAGATTCTTCCCGGGCCGGCCCAGGAACGAACCCGTCAGGACATCAGCCTTGCGTGGAAGCCCAAGGACACCCATAAACCGGCGTCGGTCTCGGCAGCAGATTTCTACAAACGAACTGAAGCGAACGAGAAACTGTTTCTAAAGGCAGAAGAGGCGACCGATCAGAAACGTTACGACGACGCAATCGTTACTCTTAAGGAACTAGTCACCGCCGACCCGCACGATTTCCAAGCCTGGGCCGAACTCGGCACCGTCTATCTCTTCAAACAGAACTACGAAGAAAGTGAAAATTCTTATGTCAAGAGCATCACCGAACGGCCTGGCTTTTATCGCGCCCAAATGAACCTCGGCCGTTTGCGCATGATGCGAAAGAATTTTGAGGGCGCGATCGAACCGCTAACCGCAGCCGTCAACATTCAACCAACGTCCGCCGACGCGAACTACTATCTCGGCGAGTCGTATCTGCAAATCAAAAAAGGTTCGAAGGCGGTTGGCTACCTGAACGAGGCGATAAAGCTCGATCCGGTCGGAAAGGCGGATGGACATCTGCGGCTCGCGACGCTTTACAACGCCGTCGGCTTGAAAGACAAAGCCGCGATTGAGTACGAAGCGTTTCTGAAGAAGAAACCAAACTATCCGGACCGCAAGAAGCTCGAAGACTACATTGCGGCCAATAAAAAGTAGCCACAACTACACACCTTGAAAAAACTGATCACTCTCCTGCTGCTGTTGATAACCGCAGTTGCGCTGAGCTTTACGTCGCAAGCTGCTGACGAAACGATTGCGATCGTCGGCGCGACTCTAATCGACGGCTCGGGCCGCGCGCCGATTCCCGATGCGGTGGTTCTCTTAAAAGGTAACTCGATCGTTGCTGCTGGCAAACGTAGTCAAGTTCAGATTCCCGCAGGCGCTCGTGTGATCGAAGCACCGCGTTTCATAGTCGCGCCCGGATTCATCGATGCGCACAACCATTCGGATCGCGGCTTCACAACTGATCCTTCCGCAACGTCACAGGTGTCGCAGGGAATCACCACAGTCGTCGTGGGCCAGGATGGAGGATCGCCTTTTCCGGTTGGGGAGTACCTGGACGGATTTGCTAGGAGTCCGATTGCGCTGAACGTGCTCACGTTTGTGGGCCATGCCACGTTGCGATCGCGCGTCATGGGCGAGGACACGAACCGTAGAGCCACGCCCGCTGAGATCGAGAAGATGCGGCAGATGGTCGAGCAAGCAATGCGCGAGGGCGCGATGGGACTTTCAACGGGACTCGAATATGAAACCGGCAAACCGGCATCAACTGAGGAAGTCGTGACGCTTGCGAAAGCGGCGGCAGCTTATGGCGGTATCTACATCAGTCACATTCGGGACGAAGCGGACAAGAGTTTTGAAGCCTTGGCGGAAGCAATTCAGATCGGCAAAGAAGCGCACGTACCGGTGCAGATTTCACACATCAAGTTGGGTACGCTTAAGGTTTGGGGCAAGTCGAAGGATGTTGTCGCGTTGATTAATAAGGCACGCGAGAGTGGTCAGGATGTTACAGCGGATTGTTATCCGTACGACGCGTGGAGCTCGACTATCAGGGTGTTGATTCCGAGCGGCCGTCATGAAGATCCGGTTGATGTGGGGCGTGGTTTGGCTGACGTTGGTGGTCCGGCGAACATCACGATCGTGAGTTGCCGCGCACATCCTGATTACGAGTTCAGGACGATGGACGAGATCAGCAAGCAGGAGAAGATCAGTCCGGTTGAACTCTACATGAAGATTGTGCGCGACGGCGGCGCGGGCGTTGTTTGTCACTCGATGAAAGAACCCGATATCAAGATGTTTTATCGACAACCGTGGGTGATGGTGAGCAGTGACGGAGGCATTGGTTCACGCCATCCACGCGGCGCCGGCACGTATCCACGTGTGCTTGGTTACTACGTGCGTGAATTGCGCTGGTTGACGTTGCCGCAAGCGATTCAAAAGATGACGTCGTTGCCCGCGACGCGGTTTAAGTTGAACGATCGTGGATTAATCCGGCCCGGCTATAAGGCCGACGTAGTTTTGTTTGATCCGGCGACGATTATCGATCGCGCAACTTTTAAGGATCCGCAGTTGATTGCCGAAGGTGTGAAGCGCGTTTTTGTAAACGGGCGTGAAGTATGGGCCGATGGAAAGGTGACGGGAAATTATCCCGGCGTGGCGTTGCGGTTACGCAATCGGCTATTAGATCAGAAGTCCGGTAATTAGTTCTTTGAGCCAGTTGACGTCGATCGGTTTGGTGACGTACGCATCGAAGCCGGAGGCCTTTGCGTCGGAACGGAAATCGGTCTCCTGGTGAGCGGTGATCGCGATGATCGGAATGTCTTTTAGTTGCTCGTTCTGGCGGATCAGTTTCGCAGCGGCAAACCCGTCCATCAGCGGCATAGTGAGGTCCATGAGAATGACATCCGGCTTTTCGCGGTTGGCGTTTTCGACTGCTGTCTGGCCGTTCTCGGCTTCAAACACTATGAAGCCATGATCTTCCAACGCCAACCTCATGAAGAGCCGAGTGTCTTCGAAGTCTTCAACTAGCAATACTTTGAGGTCTTTTGCGTCGCGTTCGCCCATAGTTCGATAGTTTGCGAAGCGTTGGACTCTATGTCGCGGTCAAGGTGCTGTCAAGCTGAAATTCCGAAACATATCCGGTCCAACTGTCGTTAAAGACCCCGGCAGTCCATTTCAAACCCATTTTTAGAGGCAGGAAGATGAAACGCATAGTGATATTGATTCTGCTCGTCGCGTTGGCGGGCGTTGCGGGCATCGTAGTCCGCTCATCTTCGAGCGAGGGCGGAACAGTGGCTGAGCTTCGTGAGCTGGTTTCGCACAATGCAGGCGACGACGTACGCGAAGAGGTGCGGCAGAGTTATGAGCTAGCGCCGGGCGCGCGCGTCGATCTTGGTGGCATTAATGGTCCGGTAAAGATCGAAACTTCAGACACTCGTCAGGCGGAGATTTACATCGAACGCACCGCCTCGAGTCCGGAAGCCTTGCAACGCCGCAAGATCAATATTCAGGCCGATGCGAACAGCTTGCGGATTCGCGCCGAGACGGTTGAGCATAACTTTTTCGCGAAGCTGTTTGGTTCGAGAGCTTCAGAAAGCGTTACGTTGAAACTGCCGCGTCAGATCTCGCTGTTCACGAAAGGTGTCAACGGCTCCGTTCTTGTTGGCGAGATCGAAGGCCCGGTTGAACTAACTGGAATTAACGGCAAGGTCAATGTGGCGAACGCTGTCGGCAGCGCCACGTTCAAAGGAATCAACGGAAGCATTGTGGTGGGTCTGAAGAGTCTCACGCAGGAAGGTGTGACGCTCAGCGGCATCAACGGCAACATCGAATTACAGTTGCCCGCTGATCTCAACGCAGATTTTGACGCCCGCGGCATGAACGGGCGCGTCATTGCGGACCTGCCGAACGTTTCAATCGACAAGAGCAAACGCGGCAGCTACTGGGCGCGAATTGGGAGCGGCGGCAACGGCATCACCGCAAAGGGAATCAACGGCAACATTCGTCTGACCCGCAGCCTCGCGACACCGGCACCCCCAGCCACGGCTCTAACACAGAATTGATCCGTGTTTTCTGTGTGAATCTGTGGCTACAAATCAAACGGTTTGCGGGTCGTAAGAGTGGGTGCGTTCCAGCCGCGCAGTTTCTCGTTCCATTGCGGTAAAGTCTCGCGCAGAAACTTGTTCACTTCCTCCATTCGCGAACGATACTCTGGTTGAATTTCTTCAAAGAACTGACGCTGCCCCAGCGTTGGTCCGAAATTCGTGTCGAGCGAAAAGAAGAGGTTGCCGATATTATCGGTGACCTGGTCCCTACCCGGAAAGCCAAGCCCTTCGTTCCGCGCGGCTAATCGATCCTGCATCGTATCCAACTGTTTGATGTAGTCTTCGAGCGACTTCATCAGGTCCTTATCAGGCTCTTTGTTGAGCGTTTTCATCGTCGTCTGCGCAGCCTTGAGTTGTTCTTTCAAGCTGTCGAAAAAACGCAAAGACATGTTCACGTTTGTTTGCATGTCGCGCAACTTCACCTGCATGTCCTGCGTCTGTTGCAGATCAGCTAACGAGGTCTTAATGCCGGAATCGAGCTTCACCTCTACTCGTTCTTCGAGCACCCTATCGCCGAGCGTGAGTTTCACAGTGTAAATACCGGGCAAGACCTGCGGGCCGCGCGGCGCTCCACCAAACGCAAGTTGCTCTTCCGTGGGTGGCTTACGCACTTCCGGACCACCGAGACGAAGGTTCCACGCGATACGATTCAACCCCTGCTCGCGCGACGGCTTCTCCAGGTCCTGCACGAGCTTTCCATCACGATCGAAGACCTGCACTTTGAAAGTCGTCTTATCGTCTACTTTGTCTTTCAAGTAATACGTGATTAACGCGCCTGCCGGCGGATTTGGACCAGTGAATTGCTTGTCGCCAATGCCGTAGCGAGTGAAACGGCTGCTGAATCGCAGCGCGGGCCTGATTGGAAACACGTATGCGCTACTACTCCAGATCTGCTGAGTTATGCGCTGACTTGGGGTGGCGTCATCGAGAATCCAGATGCTGCGTCCATGCGTGGCGAGAATTAGATCGTTCTCGCGTGGATGAACAAGGATGTCGTGAACCGCAACGTTCGGGAGGTTCTTGAGATTCAGTGGCAGCCAATCTTTGCCACCCGTGTAAGAAACAAACAAACCCAACTCCGTTCCGGCATACAGGAGATTTGTATTCTTCGGATCCTCGCGGACGACCTGCACGTAAGCCTTCGCAGGTAGGTTACCGGAAATGTTGGTCCACGACTTCCCGCTGTCTACGGTTTTGAAGATGTACGGTCGAAAGTCGTCGAACATGTGCCGGTCGAAAGAAATGTAAGTCGTATTGGCACTTGTTCTTGAAGGCTCGACGTGTGAGACGGGTGAGTTCTTCGGCATACCCGAAACGTTGGAAATCAGATTGGACCACTTCTTACCGCCGTCCGTCG
>DASZDV010000573.1:0-2639 GCA_035941575.1 Pyrinomonadaceae bacterium | reverse complement strand
CCTGATTCACTTGCTGATGGTCTGGGGCGAAGTCTCGCTGACGCATCCGACCGCACACGCGCGGCTCGCGATCTGGGAAATGGTGAAGGGTCGTTACAAGAACGACTTCTGGACCGGCATCATCCTGTCATTTGTGGGCGGCTTACTACCTTTACTCGCAGTGCTCGGCGTCCTGAACACTTCCATCGGCGTCGCCGGCGCTCCGCTGGCCCTGATCGGCCTGATGCTCTTCGAGAACGCCTACGTCCAGGCCGGCCAGTCTGTGCCATTAGCCTAAATCGTGTATTAAAAATCCGCGTTAATCCGCGGCTAAAACTGATGAAAGAAACCTTCTATCCTGGTCCAAGCCGGAGTCATCTCGCGGCGTTTCCGCCGAAAGAACGCTGGGATGATTGGACCGAACTCGATTCGCGCGCATGGCCGCAACGCAAGGAACGTCATTACTCGATTGTTCCCACCACTTGCTTCAACTGCGAATCGGCCTGCGGTCTGCTCGCCTACATCGACAAGGTTACTGGCGAAGTACAAAAGTTTGAAGGCAATCCGGAACATCCCGGCTCGCGTGGCCGCAATTGCGCTAAAGGGCCGGCAACACTCAACCAGGTAACAGATCCCGATCGCATTCTTTATCCACTCAAACGCACCGGCAAACGCGGCGCAGGAAAGTGGGAACAAACTACCTGGGACGAAGCGCTCCACGCAATCGCCAAACGCATTCGCGCAGCGATTGTCGAGAATCGACGGCATGAGGTGATGTATCACGTGGGCCGTCCCGGTGAAGATGGTTTTACCGAACGCATTCTCGCCGCATGGGGAATTGACGGTCACAATTCGCACACGAACATCTGTTCTTCGGGTAGTCGCGAAGGTTATCAACTGTGGATGGGACTCGATCGGCCCAGTCCCGATCATGCAAACGCAAAAGTCATCCTGCTGATCAGTGCCCATCTTGAGTCGGGCCACTACTTCAATCCTCACGCGCAACGGGTCATCGACGGCAAAGCCAACGGTGCAAAGCTCATCGTCTTTGATACGCGTCTCTCGAATACAGCCACACACGCTGATTACTGGGTCTCGCCCTATCCGGGTTCGGAGGCAGCGATCCTGCTCGCCATCGCAAACTATTTGATCCAGAACAATCTCTACAATCGCGAGTTTGTGGAGAGATGGTGGAACTGGCGGGAGTTTCTTGAGGCCGAAGGATCAGGGAACGCAGATTTTACGGATTTTGGTAACGCAGATTTTGCGGATTTTGAAAAAAGATTAAAACAGATCTATCAGGAGTATACGTTGGAGTTTGCGGCGAGCGAGTCGGGGGTTGAGGCGAAAGTTATTGAGGAGATTGCGAGGTTGGTTGCGTCGGCGGGGACACGGTTTTCGAGTCACAACTGGCGCAGTGTGGCGTCAGGTGTCAGTGGCGGCTGGGCGGTCGCACGCTGTCTTTTCATGTTAAATGCGCTGCTCGGCGCGGTCGCGACTGAAGGCGGTGTCTACCCAAACGCGTGGAACAAGTTTGTGCCGCGGCCGATCTACATGCCGCCACATCCGAAGATGTGGAACGAAACGACCTGGCCGCGCGAGTATCCCCTCTCGATGAATGAGATGTCGTTTTTGTTGCCACACTTCCTGAAGGACGGTCGCGCGAAACTCGATGTCTATTTCACACGCGTGTACAACCCTGTATGGACCAACCCGGACGGCTTCTCGTGGATCGAGATGTTAACCGACCCTGATCTCGTCGGCTGTTACGTCGCACTCACGCCGACGTGGAACGAAACTGCTTACTACGCTGACTACGTTTTGCCGATGGGCGTTGGATCCGAGCGACACGATCTCCATTCATACGAAACACACGATTCGCAGTGGCTCGGTTTTCGCCAACCGGTAATGAAAGCAGCTCGCCAGCGCAACGGCGAGACGATCGACGATACGCGCGAAGTGAATCCAGGCGAAGTTTGGGAAGAGAATGAATTCTGGCTCGAGTTGACGTGGCGGATCGACGCGGACGGTAGTCTCGGCATTCGCCACTATGCAGAGTCAAAAAAGAATCCCGGCACACGACTCAGTATCGACGAGTACTACGAATGGATCTTCGACAACTCGGTTCCAGGCTTACCTGAGCGCGCCGAGGCGGAAGGTCTGACGCCACTCGAATTCATGCGTCGCTACGGCGCGTTTGAAGTCAAAGAAAAGATTGGGCCGGTTTACGAGGAGGCCGTTCCGGCAACGGAACTGGAAGACGTTCGCGCCGATCGTTTGGGCAGAGTCTTTACGCGCGCGCCAAAACCAGCGGGCCCAAACATTGTTCCGCTGCCTATCCCGGACGGTGATGAAGAAGGACGTCGACTTGTAGGGATCAGCATCAATGGCGGTGTGAGGCGTGGCTTTCCGACCCCGAGCGGACGTCTCGAATTTTACTCGTCTACTTTGACGAGTTGGGGCTGGCCCGAGCTCGCCATTCCGACTTATTTCAAGAGTCACGTTCACCAAGACAATCTCGAAGAAGATCAGACAATCTTGATTTCAACGTTCCGTCTTGCTGTACAGATTCATACCCGCAGCGCGAACGCCAAGTGGCTCGACGAGATTGCACATACGAATCCACTCTGGATTCATCCGACACACGCCGCGAGACTCAA
>DASZDV010000572.1:0-7011 GCA_035941575.1 Pyrinomonadaceae bacterium | reverse complement strand
GAAGCTGCTTCACTGCCGCTGCTGTAATGTCCACCATGATTACCAATTTCTCCGAGTACTGGATTATTTGTCGTCAATGAAAAACGCAGCCCGGCGGATGGTCCGCTTGTAGGCTGCGCTCACCGATGAGTCCGGAATATCGCTTAGCTCGCCGCCACGACTGACTCAGGGCTTTCGTCCTGCGCCACTTCAGTCTGTGTAGCGCTCGCCGTGGTCGTGGATTCGGATTGCGCCTCCTCGCCGTTGACGGCCTCTTCACCGGGTGCGAACTCAGCTGCGGCTGCGGCGCCCACTTCGCCCGCACCCTCTTCTGATTCCTCAACCGGCTCCGTGCTGACTACGCCGCCTTCGGTCGCGATTTGATTGCCTTCGACGATCGCATCGGCGATCCGAGAGGCAAACAGCCGAACGGCACGCAACGCGTCATCGTTGCCGGGGATTACGTAGTCGATACCTTCGGGAGAACAGTTTGTATCGACGACTGCTACGATCGGGATGCCGAGACGATTCGCTTCGGCGACGGCAATCTCTTCTTTCTTTACGTCGATGATGAACACAGCGTCCGGCAGCCGCGACATGCCTTTGATGCCGGAGAGGTTCTTGTTGAGACTCTCGCGTTCACGATCGAGTTTGATGCGTTCCTTCTTGGTCAGCTTCTCGTAACGGCCGTCGGTCTGCTTGCTCTCGAGATCTTTGAGTCGCTTGATCGACTTTTGCACAGTCTGAAAGTTCGTAAGCAAGCCGCCGAGCCAGCGCTGATTAACGAAATACTGGCCGCACTTTTCTGCCTCTTCACGAATGGCGTCCTGAGCTTGCCGCTTCGTGCCGACGAAGAGAACCGTTCTGCCTCTGTCTTCCGCAATTAGATTTGTCACGAAGCCGATGGCCTCGCGAAACATGCGCTGCGTCTTTTGCAGATCGATGATGTAAATGCCATTGCGCTCGCCAAAGATGTATTCCTTCATCTTTGGGTTCCAGCGCCTTACCTGGTGGCCGAAGTGAACACCGGCCTCCAGCAGCTCTTTCATGGTTACCGAAACCAAACTAAAGTCTCCTTCTCGTCAATTGGTTTAATGTACTCGCCGCAGCAACTCGACTTGTTAAAGCAACCAATCGTGCTGCGACAATGGTGTCATTTTCGATTGTCAATTGCGAATTGCCGATTGTTAGAGATCGCCAGCGTCAAATTGGCAATCGGCAATCGAAAATCGGCAATGCCTTTATCGCTTCGAGAACTGGAAGCGTTTGCGCGCGCCCTTTTGTCCGTACTTCTTCCGTTCCTTGATGCGCGGATCTCTTGTCACCAGACCGGCGTGTTTGAGGGTCGGCCGGAGGTCAGCATTATACTCGAGCAAAGCCCGCGTAATGCCGTGCCTGATTGCTCCTGCCTGTCCGGCCGGACCACCGCCGGCGACGTTGATTACGAGATCAAACTTGCTCGTCGTTTCGGTCAACTGCAATGGTTGCCGAATGATCATGCGCAGAGTTTCGTTCGGGAAGTAACGTTCGAACGGTTTCCGGTTCACCTGGACTTCTCCGGCGCCCGGTCGCAAATAAACTCGGGCAGTCGCCGATTTGCGCCGTCCCGTTCCGTAATACTGAATTTCAGCCACAGTAATCTTTCCTTTTATCTACTGCTTACTTTTGGTTTGCTTGGTGGGTCGGGTCGAAGGCTTGCGGGCGTTGGGCTGAGTGCGGGTGCTCGGCATCGGCGTAAACTTTGAGTTTTTTCGCCATCGCCTTGCCGAGTTTGGTTTTCGGCAGCATGCCCTTGATGGCGAGTTCAACGACTCGCTCGGGGCGTTTAGCAATCATCTCCCTGGCCGTAATCGTCCTCATACCGCCCGGATACAGCGTGTGATGGCGGTAAAGTTTTTGCTCAGCCTTATTTCCCTTCAATACTGCCTTGCGGGCGTTGATGACGATCACGTGATCGCCGAGATCCATAAATGGGGTCCACTCAGGATTCCGCTTACCAGTGAGTATTGAAGCCACTTCAGAAGCCAGATGACCAACGGTTCGACCGCTCGCATCCACCACGTACCATTTTCGTCTTCCAGCGAGGTCCTTACCGCTGGGGAAGTATGTCGACATAGTTAACTATCTCTGTTTTCAGCGAATAAAACGCGAACGGCTAGAATACTAGCGGCTCCGAAACGTTGTCAAGCAAACCATCCCAGTAAAAGGCCCTCCGATTTTGCATCGAAGGGCCTCTGTGAATTAGACGCGAGAGGGAAGATTACTTACGGCTTATCGGGTGTTTTCGGCGTGGTTGTCGAGCCGTCGTTTTTCTTCAACTTTGGCGGCGCTGAGGTATCAGCGGGCTTCTGCTCGCCATCCGGTGTCGTTGTCGTTGAATCATCGGGAGTCGGCTGTCGACGCTTCAATGTCGGCCGGCCCGGCGCTCCGTTTTCGTCACCTGCCTGGATTGCTCCGGAGGTCGTGGCGCGCGCGTTCGAAAGTCTCAATAACCGGCTCTTGACCCGCTGAAACTCCGAACTGCTAATCACATACTCTTCATGCTCCGGGAATCTCGCGGCCAATGCCAACGCCGCTGAACGGCGATCTGGCGGGGCCGGGTGCGTCGCGAATGCACGCGAGATGAAGCCTGGTTTCTTCTTATTCTTGGCTTCGAGTTTCTCAAACATCGTCGCCATTGCGCCCGGGTCGTAACCGGCCGCGTACATGTACTGAACTCCGAGTTTGTCTGCCTCTTCTTCAGCGCCGCGGCTGAACTTCATGAAGATCCCCAGCAGACCGATACCCGCAGTGTTCTGGTAAATCATTCCAGGAATGCCGCCCAGGAATATCGACGCGCCGAGCGCTGCATACTCGAGCAAACTGGCCTTCGCCTGGTTTTCAACTGCGTGTCGTGCCGCAACGTGCGCGATTTCGTGGGCCATCACACCGGCCAGCTCAGCCTCGTTGTCCGCGGCGAGCAATAGTCCCTTGTTTACGTAGAAGAACCCACCCGGCAGTGCAAATGCGTTTACTTCGTCCGAGTCGATGACCTTGATCGTAAACGGCACTTTCGCGTCTGAGTGCAAAACGATGTTCTGACCGACACGGTTGACGTATTCGGTTATCACCGGATCCTCGATAAACTTGGCTTGCCGATCGACTTCCGCAGCCGCCTCGCGTCCCTGGCGTACCTCTTTTTCAGTTGAGCCGGCGATCTTGCCGATGAAGCCGCCATTGATGTTCCGCTTTCCAATCATCGCTGGGTCTTCGTTAGTTGAAAGCGGTTTCGTTGACTTTGCGGTCGTGGCTGCGGCAGTGGATTGAGTCTTCTTACTATCGGTCTGCTTCGAGTCGGTCTTCGAAGTAGTAGTCTGGGCCGGATTCTGGCCCGTCTTAGCCGCCTCTTGATCAGTTGATTTTGTGGTCGTTTGGGCGAGAGCTAAAGTTGAACTCCCGAGTAAAGATACGGCCAAAAAGAAAGCAACTATGGCACGGGAGAAGATGTTCATCTCAAAAAAACCTCCAATGAATCGCACGACCTGAGGGTAGGGGTCTAAGACGTTGTTTTCGCTAAATCCAAACGCGCAGACTATGATGATACGTCTGGCCGCATGGTTGCGCGTCTCGATTGGCGTTTGACTGCTTAAATATACGCATGCCCGACAGGAAAAGGAAGGAAAAGCCGCAAGTTTCAATCATCGGAGCGGGGCGCCTTGGCACGACGCTGGCCGTTGCACTGGAGAGCAAAGGTTATTCAATCGGATCGCTTGTAGCCCGCCGCGCTCAACGTGCCCGCCGAGCTGCGGCTCTTCTGGAACGGAAGGCCGAGGCTCTGGGCGCCAACCAAATTGGTTCACTCGCGCCCTCTGATCTGTTCTTAATCACTGTCCCCGACGATCAGATAGCTGGAGTTGCGGCTCAACTCGGTACTCTTAACTTCGATTCCAAACCCACAGCCGTCCACACGAGTGGCGCGTTGTCCTCAGAAGTACTTTCGCCCCTTCGGGCAAAGGGCTGGAGCACCGGGTCAGTCCATCCCTTGATCTCGGTCAGTAGTCCGCAAACGTCTCTCGAAGGCGCCTTCTGGTGTGTCGAAGGAGACCGGCGTGCAGTCCAAGTCTCGAAAACTATCGTGCGCGATCTCGGCGGCGAGAGTTTTTCGATTCGTTCGGCAGAAAAACCGCTCTACCACGCGGCCGCGGTGATGGCATCCGGCCACGTCGTGGCGCTATTCGATGTTGCGCTCGAGATGCTGGTCCAGTGCGGGCTGACACGGAAAACAGCGCGGCGGATCCTCCATCCGCTTTTGGCCAGCTCAGTCCGCAACCTCGAAACACAAGACACTTCGCAGGCGCTTACCGGAACTTTCTCGCGTGGTGACGTCGAAACTGTGAAGCGCCACCTGGCGGCCTTGAAGGGACATAAACTCGCAGACGCTCTGGAACTCTATTGCAAACTTGGTAAACGGTCCCTGAAGGTAACCAGGAAGGGCACACGGATTACACGCATCCTTGACGGATGTTAAAGTCTAACGCATGCAACCGACACCCAGCGCAAGTTACAGTCTGACTTTGCGCGTCAAGCTTTCGTCTCGTGCCGGCTCACTCGGTGAACTCACAATGGCGATCGGCCGCGCCGGCGGCGACATCGGCGCTATCGATATAGTCACAGTCGGAAACAACTACATCATTCGCGACATCACCGTAGCTTCGGCTTCGACCGTTCATGCCGAGCAGATCGTCCAGGCAGTCAAAGACGTTGACGGTGTCGAACTCTTACACGTCTCCGATCCCACGTTTCTCATGCATCTCGGCGGCAAGATCGAAGTCATCTCCAAGGTGCCGTTGAAGACTCGCGCTGATCTCTCGATGGCTTACACGCCCGGAGTGGCGCGCATCTGCGATGCAATTCACAAAGATCCGGAAAAAGCTTTCACGCTGACGATCAAGAAAAACACAGTGGCCGTCGTAACAGACGGCACTGCGGTACTCGGCCTCGGCGATATTGGACCAGCAGCGGCGATGCCGGTGATGGAAGGGAAGGCGATGTTGTTCAAGGAATTTGCGGGCGTCGATGCCTTTCCGATCTGTCTGAACACGAAAGATCCCGACGAGATCGTGCGCACCGTGAAAGCGATCTCAGCTGCGTTTGGTGGCATTAACCTCGAAGACATCTCCGCGCCACGCTGTTTCCAGATTGAAGAACGGCTGAAGGAAGAACTCGACATCCCGGTTTTTCACGACGATCAGCACGGCACCGCGGTCGTAGTCCTGGCTGCATTGATCAACGCGCTGAAGATCGTCGGCAAGCAAATGGACCAGGTCAAAGTTGTCGTAAATGGTGTTGGCGCTGCCGGAGTCGCGTGTTCAAAGATCATCATGGCCGCCGGCGTAAAGAACATCGTCGGTTGCGACCAGACGGGCGCGATCTATCGCGGCCGCCAAGAGAACATGAACTGGGTGAAGGACTGGTACGCACAAAACACCAACCCAAACGACGAACGCGGAACGGTTCACGACGTCATCAAAGGCGCGGATGTATTTCTCGGACTTTCCGTTCCGGGCGTGATCGACGCTCAAGACGTGCAAAACATGGCAGACAAGCCAATCGTGTTTGCGATGGCGAACCCAACGCCTGAAATAATGCCTGAAGATGCCGCGCCGTACGTCGCAGTGATGGCCACGGGCCGTTCGGACTACGCGAATCAGATCAACAACGTGCTCTGCTTCCCGGGAATTTTTAAGGGCGCTCTCAACTGCCGCGCGGTGCGAATCAATGAAGAGATGAAACTCGCGGCAGCAAACGCCATCGCCGGAATCATCACCGATGCAGAGTTGCAGCCTGAGTACATTGTTCCCTCAGTTTTCGACAAGCGCGTAGCCGAAGCAGTAGCGACTGAAGTGGAGAAGGCTGCTTATGCGACAGGTGTCGCGCGTCGCGAGCGGTCCGCGGACAGCTGGACCACGGATAGACACGAATGACACTGACAGCTGGCCAGTCGTCCTTAGGCTTAATCCGTGTTTTACCGGTGTGAATCTGTGGTCGACTTCAGTTCTTCCGCGATGAGCGGCACGATTTGGCGAGGCACATCGATGGCGGCTTTGATGTGACGAGCGTGCGTGAAGTGGCCGACAACGTATATGCCGCGCACGTTCGTTTCGTAAGTCTCCGGATCGTAAACCGGTACTTCAGTCATCTTCCCGGGCTCGGTCTTCACACCTAAACTTTTCAGCATCGTCAAATCAGCGTCGCTGCCGACGAGTACGAACACAACGTCGTTCACAACCGTCAGGGATTCACCGTCTTCAGTCGTCAATGTGACATCTTTCTCACGGATCTCGTCGACGTGTTTGTAAAGCACAACCTTCAAACGTCCGGCATCGACTTCCGCTTCAAGCGGCGTCCGCACCCAGTGCTTCATCGCGCCTGCTTTCGGATCGCGGTTTTCCCAATCTTCTCGCCAAATGGCGAGTGTCGTCCGCGCGCCTTCTTCCGACAGAAAAAGCGCAGCTTCAGCGGCGCTGTTGCCGCCGCCGACGACAAGCGCGTCCTTGCGAACGTAAGGATACGGCTCGACAAACAGATGATGGACCTTTTGCAATTCTTCGCCCGGCACGTTCAAACGACGTGGAATGTCCATGGCGCCAATCGCAAACAGAACGCGCGCAGTGTGATACTCCGCCCGGTCAGTCGTAACGTAGAAGCCCTGCTCCACATCACCGCTAACGTCAACAACGCGTTCGGCAGTGTTGATTCTTAGATCCTGATCGAGAACGAAGTGGATGTAGTGCGACAGCAACTCCTCGCGCGTCGGTTTTTCGCGCAACGGCTTCAAAGTGCCTTCGCGCATCTCGAGTTCGTTTGGCGTGGAGAACAACGTGCGCCCGACGGGATACTGACGGATCGTGTTCGCGATCGTTCCTTTCTCGATCACGAGGTAGTCGAGGCCCTCATGCCTCGCGACTTCCGCTGCCGACAGCCCCGCCGGTCCAGCACCAATGATCACTAAGTCAAACATGTAATCTGTATTCCGTGGTTAGAAAGTCACCT
>DASZDV010000571.1:0-5039 GCA_035941575.1 Pyrinomonadaceae bacterium | reverse complement strand
AAACGCGGGGTTGGTCGAAACCCGCGCACGGGCGAGGAAGTCGCGATTCCCTCAGGGAAGACGATTCGGTTCAAGCCCGGGAAAGAGCTTCAGGCACACGATAACGGCGAAACCGGCGCAGAAGATGCAGGTGACGACGACGATTTTTAGGTACGACGAACTTTGGGTCAGAAGTAAATCAGTGGTTTCAGTAAGGCTAGAGATGGAAACGCAAGACCATCCACACTCTAGCCTTTAAGCTTCTAAGTGGACGCGCTGCGCTTCTATGTTCGCGTCATGACTTAGGCTGACGCAGGTTTTTGTGCCCGACAGATGTGGGGCGTTGTGAGAGCAGTTATGGCTGAGTCGTTTCGAGCAGTGCCACAGGGTTTTGAGTTGCCGCGGCCGTCGGGCTTGTCGATCTCGGCGCGTGAGTGGCGCTTGCACGGCGGACTGTTTCTGCTCACGATCGTCACGACGACTCTAGCGGGATTGATGCTCGTCGTGCCCGAGTTGCCGCCGTACGATCCGCCGTTGCGTGGCCCGCTGGATTATCTGTTTTACATCCCTCTCGCTTACTTTCACACGATCATCGAACTGATTAAGTACGGCTTCGCCGAGCCGCATTTGATGGTGCAGGGCGTAACGTTTTCAGCCTCGCTGCTGGCGATTCTGTTCTCGCACGAGATGGGACACTATCTCGCGTGCCGCTATTACAAAGTTAGCGCGACGTTGCCGTACTTCATCCCGGCTCCGCCATTGTTCCTGGCAGGAACCTTCGGCGCCTTCATAAAGATCCGTTCGCCGATTCCGTCACGACGTGCACTCTTCGACATCGGACTCGCAGGTCCGCTAGCAGGTTTCGTAGTGGCCTTGCCGGTATCGGTGTTGGGATTGATAACGATCGGACCAGCCCTGACGCCTCCGGAGCACGCGATCTTCTTCAACGATCCTCTACTGTTTCGATTGCTGGCGAAATTACTCGGCGTGCCACTTGACCCGAACGCGCCTACGAATCCGTACTACATGGCCGCGTGGATCGGTTTGCTGGTTACAAGTTTGAACTTAATGCCGGTGGGCCAACTCGATGGTGGGCACGGTACGTTTGCGGTGTTTGGACCACGCGCTCATCACCACATCGCTCGGGTCGCGTTGGTAGCAACTGCCGCGCTGGCTATCCTGGGTTATAAGTGGCACGGCAGCCCGAGCGGATTCCTCTACACAATTCTACTCGCCATCATGATGCGCGTACCACATCCGGCTCCGGCAATAATGGAGCCACTCGGCACGAAGCGCATCATCATCGCAATCCTGACGCTCCTCGTCTTCATTCTCTGCTTCTGGCCGTTTCCGCTGACGATCACGTGAGATCGCGACTCTCAACGCGCTATTCCGACACGTGTGAGACAGGAATCTCTTCAAGTCGATCGAAGGGCTTTGCACCTGTCGCGACGTCATGAACAGCGTGGAGTATTTCCGCGCTGTAATAGCGTGCTCCGCAACCATCGCAGACGCCGGCAGTAATACCTTCGAGGATTATGAAGCCCTTCTTGTGCTTAAAAGCCTCTCGGTCAATTTTTTTGGGTCGAACAGTTCCCTCGCAATGTTCGCACCGATAGCCGTAGGAGGCTGTGTCAGTGGCATTTGTTGACGTCATAAACTGTAATGATCAGGAATCGGGAGGTACCGTGAAATCTACCGACGATGCCAACGAGTCTCTCGCGGTCTAGCGCGATGCCTTCGACCGTGTGTCTCGTTCCTTGCGGATCACTTTTGTTGGTTTGCACGACTCTGCCGTTCAACACGGCTTCTTCGATGTCGAGTATATCAAGATCGTCCTCCGCCATCTCTTCCATGGCGTGAACGGTCATGTCGTATTCTCTTAGACGGATCTTTTCTCTAATACGATCAATAAGTCGGTGAGGCACACAATGAGTTTACCAGAAACAGTCAAGCGCCTCTTAAGTCGTCGCGGCCGCGGGGAGGAGACCTTTGATCTCGCGTACTACGCGGGCGACCTCGTCCTGGTTTGCGAGCGCGATCATGAAGAACTTGTAGCCCTGGTGGAAGCAGATTACGCCGTTGGCAAATAGCCACACGCCGTCGAGAAATGGATTGCCGCCTAACAACCAGCTAATCGGCGCGCCAACAATTGGACCAGGCTGAAAGATCTGTGCCCACATCGCAGCACCGGCAGCACAGCTAAACGCGCCCAGCAACGGCGCACCAACGTACTTCGCAACCTTTCGCTCAAACTCGATCCGCTCGCGCTCCGCTTCGTCTACCTCACCCAGCTCAATCAACTCTTCCCGCTTCTTCAAATAGCCTTCAAACTTCTCACTCGCTTTACGCAATCCGTAAACAGGCAGCGCCGAGTGCGTCAACCAATGCGGATGCGCACCTAACAACACCGCGTCTAAGCCAGGAAACGCAGCGCCCGCACGTATACCCAAAACCAGCGAAACTGAAACTACCGCCGCCTTCCCTGGATTCTCCTTGACCCAGTCACGCGCTTTCAGTACTCCCGCTGTCGCCGCAGTAGACGCGCGCGTCAACCTCGCGCTTTTGTCGTAAAACTGTGAAGCGCGATCGTAGTAAGTCTTCGCTTCATCAAACACCTCACCGGCCCGCTTGCTCGCATCGCCCGCGACGTCCCGAGCCACTTTGCCGGCCTTATTGACTCCACTCGCCGCGCGCCGGACAGTCTCATTCATCTCTTCATCATCGGCGATCCGTTCAGCCTCAGCGCGCAAACGTTCCGCGCTGTTCGCCATCGTCTCCGCGCCACGCCGCGCCGCGTCGCCCGCCGCTCGCGCACTATCACCGACGAGGTCCGAAATCGAATACTTCTCATCCAGCTCGCGTGCCTTTCGGCGCGCCGCCTGCTGCCACTCGTCCAACTTTTCCTTGTAATCAGCCATGCCTATCCTCTCGACACAAGACCCAGAGTGCCATCGCCTTGTACGTCCCCGGCCGCCATCGAGTTCGCGCTGGGCGTCGACACGACGCGATCTCGTCCCTGCCGCTTAGCTTCATACAAAGCAATATCCGCAGCCTTCAGGATATCGGCAGCAGTTTGCGCGTCCGTCGGGCATTCCGCAACCCCGAAACTCGCGGTGAGCTGAGCGCCAGATGGAATCTCCAGAGACCGAATCGCGAGTCGCAACCGTTCTGCGACTTCAAATCCACCTTCCTGATTCGTCTCAACCAGCAGAACAGCAAACTCTTCGCCGCCAATTCGAGCGGCGAGATCGATCCCGCGCGTGCCTTCGCGAAGGACTTTACTGATGCGGCGTATGGCGTCGTCGCCTGCGTCATGACCAAAGCTGTCATTCAAGTCTTTGAACTTATCAATGTCGATCATTAACAAACTGAACGGGCGTTCGAAACGCATCGTGCGACCCACCTCGCGTTCCAGTTGTCGCTCGAAGCGCCGGCGGTTTGCCAATCCGGTCAGGTGGTCCGTGAAAGCGGCCTCTTCGCATACATCAAGGTACGCCTTAAATTCGAGCAGTGTACGGGTTCGCGCGAGGAGCAGATCGAGGTCTGTCGGGTCCGTAATGTAACCCAAGGCTCCAACCTCAGACGCCCTCCGTAAATCTTCGGCCCGGCGGCCGGCGGCAGTTTGCATGATTACCGGGATGAACTTCGTGATCGGATTGGCCCGAATTCGCTGGGCCAATTCGTACCCGTTCATCCGCGGCATCATGACGTCTGTAATCACCAAATCAGGTTGATAAGATTCAATCGCTGCCAGGGCTTCAACTCCATCTGTGGCAGTAGTTACACGGTAACCAGCGAGGCACAAAGCTGCCTCCAGCAGACTCAATTTGTCCGGATTATCGTCAACGATAAGTATGTTTGCTTTTGGCTCCATAAAACGAGAAAGTTGGACCGTTATTATTCTTGCGCGGCCATCAGCTTCATGCTAAAGTGCCGCAATTCGGTAATCGTTTCGCGCCGGTACTCGCCCTAGCACCGTCATAAGATTCAAAGTCGCAGAGAGTACACAAGCCCGGGGACACGCGGGCGTTTCCTTACAGGCGTAGAAACTAACCCGCACAGGACCACTTTGAGTAAACGCAACCACGCTGCCAAAGGCGATTCCATTGCGAAGCTTTAACTCGACCCCCCGAGGAATACTTAGATGAACGCCGTGCAGGAACAGAAGCGCGCAAGAGATTTAACCGCTGAAGATCGCGCTCAGATAATCCGCCGCCTGGAATTTGGTTCATCGTTGACCGAAGACCTCGTTTCGGATATGGCCCGCAGTTCTGTCGTCTTGGATTTCCGGCGCCGCCGGTTTGTTTACCGCGCCGGCGAACCGGCTGACTGCCTGTATGCAATTATTCATGGCCGTATAAAACTCTGTCGTATCGAAGGTGACACCGGTCGCGAAGCCGTAATCGATATCCTTCCAGAAGGATCCCTATTCGGTGAGTCGGCGCTCTATTCTGTTGCGGGGCAACGTGCGAACTGTGCAATTGCCTATGAAAATTCAAGGCTCCTGCGAATTCAGGTCGGGGATTTCAAACGGGGGATGGCTGAGGATGACCAGCTTCATGATTACACTTTCCGTTTGATCGGTCAACGCCTTGATCATGCGGAAAGACGCCTTGCAGACTTCGCACTCAACGCCATTCCGGCCCGTTTGGACCGCCTTTTGGCCGATTTTTCGGTACGTTACGGCGTCTCAGAACCCGAGGGAGTGCTCATCGATATTCCCCTGCCCCACCGCGAGATCGCCTCTATCGTGGGCTCTACCCGTGAGAGCGTTACCGTCCGCTTGAACGCCATGCGCCGTGAAGGTACGATCGCCTTCGTCCGACGACGAATACTGATCAAACGACCAGCAGCGCTGTAGTTCTGCGCCGGCGCACGTGCTTCATGAAGTGTCCAACCTGCGGTAGACCGACCGAGTGGCAAGACAATCCCTTTCGTCCATTCTGTTCTGAACGATGTCAACTCGTAGACCTCGGGCGCTGGGTTGAAGGCGAATATCGCGTTCCCGGCGAACCACTTCCCCGCGACCAAAACGATCAATCAGCTACTGATCATGA
>DASZDV010000570.1:0-1838 GCA_035941575.1 Pyrinomonadaceae bacterium | reverse complement strand
GAACTACGTTGAGTATACGTTCGAATATCGAAAAGAGATGAAATTAGAAAAGGACTCCGAATGAAACGTTGGTTCATGCTTGCCATTATTACTTTGTGCGTTGGCACTCCTGTCTTCGCACAAACTGACGACAATCCATTTCTTCTCAGTCGGGGAGACAACGAATGGGGTTTCTGGGCCGGTGGCTCACCTAAAGCCACGACGATCTTTGGAGGTCTGCACGATGATGAAGCCGAAGATCGAAAATTCTTCGTTGCTGGACTCCGGTACGGCCGCACCCTGGCCGCCAACAACAGTCTTGCGTTGCAATACACACTCGACGTCATTCCGGTTGCAGCAGCAACAGGCACTATAGTTTCGCGTACCACGACAGCAGCGGGTACAACTTTTCGTCGCGAAACTGCGTACGGTGCAGGTTTCACTCCACTCGGTTTGCAACTCGATTTTGCAAACGGCAGCAAAGTGCATCCTTTTGTTCACGTCAACGGCGGTTTTCTTTATTTCAACAAGTCAGTGCCGATTGAAGACTCAGGTAGATTTGCCTGGGTCGGCGAAGCTGGTGGTGGTGTGCGAATCTTTACGTCGGAGCGGCGTGCGGTAAACATCGGCGTCAGATTCCACCACATCTCTAACGGCGACCGGCAAGGTTCCAACCGCGGCTTAAATCAATTTGTAATCTACGCGGGCTTTTCCGTTTTCAAGTAATGGCTTCCGGAAAGACACAACCGGCGCGCGGCATGCGCGACTTTTTACCTGAAGAGGTTCGCAAACGCGAATACGTCATCGGTGTGATCAAAGAAGTGTATGAGCGTTACGGCTTTGAGCCACTCGAGACGCCGGCTGCTGAAAACATAGAGACCTTAATGGGTAAGTATGGCGAAGAAGGGAATCAGCTCATCTTCAAAATACTGAAACGAGGCGTTCACGAAGCAACCGGCGAAGCCGATCTAGCTTTGCGTTACGACCTGACAGTTCCGCTTGCACGTGTGGTGGCGGAGTATCGCGAGAAGCTGCCGAAGTTTTTCAAGCGTTATCAAATTCAACCTGTTTGGCGGGCAGACAGGCCTGCGCGTGGACGATTCCGTGAGTTTTACCAGTGTGATGTGGACGTGCTGGGGTCGCGTTCGATGATTGTTGAAGCGGAGATTTGTGCGGCGGCTAGTGAGGTTCTAGTTAAGCTTGGCTTTAACGACTTCTGTGTGCGACTAAATCACCGCAAGGTTCTGACGGGTATTCTCGGTATTGCCGGTGTAGCGTTGGACCAGCATGACGCTGCGCTTATCGCGTTAGATAAGTTGGATAAGATCGGGAGCGACGGTGTCAAAAAAGAGTTTGCAGCACGCGGCATCGAGGAATTGGCCGGCGATCGTTTGTTGGCATTCTTTTCTGAGTTGAGTTCGCTCGAGCACGCCGCGGAGATCGCAGCCGAAGATCAGGCGCAACAAGCGTTCAGTAAAGCAGCGCTTGGTCGCATCGTCGAGTTTGTAAAGGACAACGAACAAGGCGCTAAGGGCGTCGATGAGTTGCAGTCGATATTAGAGTTCGCTGGTGCGATGAGTATCGCGCAGCGAATCAAGATCGATCCGAGTCTTGCTCGCGGACTTTCTTACTACACGGGTGCGATCATGGAGATCAACGTGAAGGATCTCGCAGGAAGTCTTGGTGGTGGCGGGCGTTACGACAATCTAGTGGGGATGTTTCTGGGCCAGGAAGTCCCGGCGTGTGGATTCTCCCTCGGTCTCGAACGAATACTGGTGGTGATGAACGAGCGAAACATGTTTCCCGCGTGGCTGGGTTCGTCGCCCGCGGACGTGATGGCCACAATCTGGAATAAAGAG
>DASZDV010000569.1:0-4913 GCA_035941575.1 Pyrinomonadaceae bacterium | reverse complement strand
GCATGATCGAGACGCGGAAGTCGACGTTGCGTGCTTTATAACGAACTCTGAAACGACCATCCTGCGGTACGCGACGTTCGGCAATGTCTAATTCAGACATAACCTTGATGCGCGAGATCAGCGTCTGGTGATAAGCGAGATCGATCGGATCGACTTTCGCGTAGAGCGCACCGTCGATTCGGTACTTCACCTGCACTTCAGTGTCGCGCGTCTCAATGTGGATGTCCGATGCACGCGACTCCATCGCGTTGTAGATGATCGTGTCGACCAGCTTGATGATCGGCGACATCTCTGAATCGGTCGCCAAACGATCGAGGTCGAGCACTTCTTCGCCGTGTTCAGTTTCCCTGACGAGCGAGATACGAAAACCGGAAGCCGCTTCCTGCAACACGCGCTGAGTGGTGTCGCCTTTGCGCAATACGACTTCGATCGCGCCCGCAGTAGCGACGTGCGGAATGATGCGCGTTCGCAACGTGCTCGATACTTCATCGAGTCGCTCCAGGTCCGTCGGATCGGCCATCGCGATGTGCAGTCCTTTTTCATCGCGTTTGAGCGGAACGAACTGATGACGGACCATCAAGTCAACGGGGACTTCAGTAAACAGGTGGTAATCGATTGGCGATTCGCGATCCGGCGGCAGTAGATCGACGAAAGGGAGGCGGTAGCGCCGCGCGAGTTCCATCGCGGCCTTCATCTCGGGCGGCACATGTTCGTCGCCGTTGAGACGGCCGTTTTCACCCGCCGCGGGCACCGGTGTGATTAAAGATTTTTCGTTTTCCGAAAGTTGTTTCATTAATAAAGGACTAGTGGCTGCCAGTGACTCCTGCGCCGCTGGAAATCGATTGAATGATCGGAAGGTAGATGGCGAGGAGAATCGTTACTACCACACCGCCCATCACCACAAGAATCGCAGGCTCCAGCGTGGTCGTCAACTGTTCAAGCCGCACTTCTGACTCCGCGTCGTAGAAAACCGCGACCTCATCGAGCATCTCGCGCAAACTGCCGGACCGTTCGCCGATGCCGATCATGTCGATCGCCAATGGCGGCATCCAGCGAGCCTCCTCCAGGCTCTCCGTAAACGAACGTCCCTCCCGGATCATCGGCAAGATGGACGAACTGCGGCGGCGCAACTCCAGGTTCGTGATCGACTCTGACGCGATCTCCCACGACTCCACGAGCGTAATGCCACCCGCCAACAGTGTTGCCAGCGAACGCGTCGCCTGCGCAACGGATAGCTGCACCGCGAGAGTCCCGGCCAGCGGTATCTTCAGAATCAAAGAGCTGATGGTGAGTTTGCCGCTCGGCGTTCGAGACCAGATCGAGAGCAGTATTGCACCACCGATGATCAGCGGACCGAACCACAGAACATTTGCCGACAACCAGCGCGAGATCCCCACCACGATCTGAGTCACGGTCGGCAACTCGTTGCCAAACCCGGTAAACAACTCCGACATGCGCGGCACGACGTAAACGGTCAGGAACGTGACCATACATCCTGAGGCAAACAACAGAAACATCGGATACGCTAACGCGCCGCGGATCTTTCGTCGCAACGCGACATTACGGCGCATGTAGTTGACGTAACGGCTCAGGACTTCATCGAGCGCGCCGGATCGTTCGCCGGCCAGGATTGAAGCTGTGTAAATGCGTGGAAACACGCCGCCCTGCGAGGCAAACGCCTGTGACAACGCGGCGCCGCCGCGAATCTGTTCTTCAACTTCGCCAAGCACCATTCTCAGGCGCGCGGACGCAGCACGCTTCCGCAACATCGTAATGGCCTGAAGGATCGGGATTCCGGCGCGAACGAGCGCAGCAAGTTGCTGGTTGAAAAGTAGAAAGTCGTTGGCTTTGACTCGCGGATGAGCGCCTGTGCGACCAAAGCGAGTCAAGGCGGTGACGCCGGAAGTTTTTGGAGGCGTGACAGTGAAGACACGAAAACCTTCGCGCTCCAGACGCGCTCGTGCTTCGTGAACGCCTGTCGCTTCAACCGTGCGCGTCACTACCTCGCCCGCAGGCGTCCCTAATCGACAAATGAATTCGGCCATGTTTAATTCGCGAGTTGAACCAGTTCGCGAGTATATCACGCGTCTATTAAAGGAAAGTTTCCCGGAGTATCAATCCATAGGAGAACAATCGTGAGCTCACCTGCAAAAGAAACTCGGGTCCAGGTCCAGGAACAAATGCTTCAATTCGTCACTGGTTTTTGGATGTCGCGAGCCATGTACGTCTTTGCCAAACTCGGTATTGCCGATCTACTTCAGTCAGGTCCGAAGACCGCTGAAGAGCTGGCCGAAGCCACTGGCACACACGCGCCATCGCTGTTTCGCATCCTCCGCGCGCTGGCGAGTGCCGGTGTCGTCAAGAATGAAGACAACGGCCGTTTCGCGTTGACCCCGTTGTCCGAAATGCTCGTAACCGGCGTGCCCGGCTCGGTCCGCTGGTTCATCATCTCCGAACTCGGCCAGGAGCACTATCCCGCGTGGGGGAATTTGATGCACAGCGTTAAGACCGGACAGATTGCATTTGACAATCATTTTGGCGTCGATATCTGGAAGTACTTCCAGCAAAACCCTGAAGATGCCGCCGTTTTCAACGATTCAATGAGCGGAATGACTGCCGCCGTCAACGAAGCGATAACTTCGCTTTACGACTTCTCGCAGTTCAAGAAAGTCGTCGATGTGGGCGGCGGACACGGAGCCTTGATCACCTCAATCCTTCAGAAAAACCCGCAAACAAAGGGTGTTCTGCTCGACGCCCCGCAAGTAATCGAAGGCGCGCGGCCGCGGCTTGAAGCAGCCGGCGTTGCGGATCGCTGCGAAGCCGTCGCGGGTAACTTTTTCGAGTCCGTACCAGCCGGCGGCGATGCTTACATCATGAAGTGGATCATTCATGACTGGGAAGACGAAAAAGCGATCAGGATCCTGAAGAACTGCCGAACGCACATGCAGTCAAACGACCGTTTGATCGTCGTGGACGCCGTTGTACCCGAAGGCAACGAGCCCGACTTTTCGAAGACCTTCGACCTCAACATGATGGTAATGACAGGCGGCAAGGAAAGAACGGCCGCGGAGTTTGAAAAGCTGTTTGCAGCGGCCGGATTCAAGCTCCTGAGAGTCATTCCCACCGAACTTCCAACTGCCATAGTAGAGGGTCAAGCGATCTGAAATCTCATACCTGAGATCGCTAGATCTGAAAGGCTTGCGCGCGTTACTCGGCTGTAATAGACTGGCCGTGCCAACACAGCAAAATGAAACGCGCGCGGCCGTCTCCCCGTGACCATTTCAGCTCCGATTTTGAAAGTGTCGGGCATCACTCGCTCTCTGACGGGCATCTGTGTTGACAGTTCCCTACGAGCCTGACCGGTTGTGAAAAAAACTGAATCGAAGAAATCGTAGCCGGGGGTGACATGTATTTACCGACTCGTTACACCACCAAGATCACGGCAGCTTCCATTTCGCTCATCGCCGCGTTTGCGTTTACGCTGTCCGTGAGTAGTCAGGACCCGGCGCAGGACAAGCCGTCAGCACCTCCGGCACCATCGCAGTCGCCGTCGACTCCATCGCAAACACCAGACCAAAAACAGAAACTTGGGACTGAACTCGATGACCGTACATTAATTACCAACACTGACCTCATCACCCTCACGGTCACCGTCACCGATACCTACGGACGTTACGTATCAGGCCTCAGCAAAAACGCGTTTGCCGTCTATGACAACAAGCAACAGCAGGAGATCACGTTTTTCAGTGACGACGACTCGCCCGTTTCCGTTGGGGTCATTTTCGACGTTTCCGGGTCGATGAGCGGCGATAAGGTAAAGCGAGCACGCGATGCGCTGAGCAAGTTTATTCAGACAAGCCACGATTCCGACGAGTATTTTCTAATTGCTTTTAACTCCCGTGCACAGTTGTTGCTCGACCGCACCCGCGACGGGGATTCAATCCTTAATAAACTTACTTTCGTTGAAACCAAGAGCCAGACGGCGCTCTATGACGCCTGTTATCTCGGAGTAGAGAAAGTGCAGCGCGGAGCTCATCCGAAGCGTGCGTTGCTACTGATCAGCGACGGCCAGGACAACGACTCCCGCTACACGTTTAACGAAGTGCGAAAGCTCCTGAAGGAGTCGGATGTTACCCTGTACGCGATCGGGATTTTGAGCGGTAGTGACGCGGGCAGCGCGCTCGGCATGGAAGGCCAGGGGGTGCTGGATGAGCTTTCGGGCGTGTCGGGTGGCAAGGCGTTCTTCCCCCGCTCAGCCGCCGAAATGGACGATATTTTTGAACAGATTGCGCTCGAGTTGCGGCACCAGTATTCAATTGGTTATAAGCCTGATTCCTTTGTGAACGACGGCAAGTGGCACCGAGTGAAAGTGAAAGTGACGCCGCCACGCGGTCTCCCCCGGCTGTTTGTTCGTTCAAAGGAAGGTTATTACGCCACGGCCGGCGCCCGGTAGATTCGGGTTCCACGTCTTTTTCGGCAACGCAACGTTAGCTCCCCCGCATCTGTTTATGTGTGCGTGGAGTCGCCTTAGCGACACTGTTTGCCCCAGCGCTCCCGTCCCCGATTTAGGGTTCGCGGAGCGTTTCGTGTGATATGAGAAGAATCTTCGGAGTTCTATTTGTAATCTGTGCTTTGATCGTCGTGGCGTTGAGCCAGGATCGGCCGCGAAGTACGCAACCCGCGACCCCGGCTCCGTCGCCCAGTCCGACACCGGCTGCCCAGCCACAACGACCAGCGACGCCTTCCCAAACCCCGGCCACTCCGACACAACGTCCCGGAGACCGCATTGCGCCGACCCTCGGCGAGCCACCACCGGTACCGAAACTGAAGCCGACACCGACGCCGACGCCACCGGAAACAATCGAGAGCCGCGACACAATCACGATCAACGCCGAGTTGGTCCAACTTCACGT
>DASZDV010000568.1:0-8260 GCA_035941575.1 Pyrinomonadaceae bacterium | reverse complement strand
TCTGAGGTTCCGACATCTAAATACGCGGAGCCATTCTTCAGCGAGCCGCGCAAAACAGCCGTCTGTTGTCTTGTGAAGAGAGGCACTTTGTCACTCGAATAGTCTCCGTATTCAACTCTATACGACACGGTCAGAATCACGTGTCGATGTTTGATCTCACATGAGACAGGACTCCCGACAAATACTTTCGATGGCAACGGATAGAAACCGCTTTGGTTTACACGAGCAAGGTACGTGGCCACTGGTTTTACTCGGCCGTTAGACACCTGGTACACAGTGTCGAGCCATGCGCCAAGGCCAGTGCCCGTCGCAGCGGTGCTCTGCACAATCAGCCATGAGCGCCCACCGCTCATTAGCAGAACCGGATCGGCCGGCCGATATTTGGCCCATACGTCAATGTTCCCCAGGAATTTCGATTCACCGGACCAACAATCCTTAAACACCAGGTACCGATAAGATCCTGTGGCCAGGTAATCTTTGATCTGCAACACGAGTTCACGTTCTGCGTCATCGTCGAGATTGTATTCAAAAGTATTTGCCTCGCAGTAACCGCATGAATAGTTGAAGTTGACCTCACTGTCCCCACGGGCGTCGCGTATTCCGAGTCGCTTCCATAACTTTTGGAGTTTTCCGCTGGGATGGTCTCGAATGAACTTGATAATGTCGAACGGGTTAGTTCCCAGGGAGTCGGGATATTCTGCCTCTTCTTCGATTGGAAGTTCGGGAATGGCCGCCGGTGTTGCGGCGGGAATCACTTTAGCGACGGGCAGCACCACCTGCTTCCGCTGTGTGTGACGGTGAGGGGATCCGATGAACACACCGAGGATCAGGCTCGCGACAGCAACTGTTATTCGGAGTAAGTTAGGTCGCACGAGCGCAGTATCGACGTGCGAAGGGACTACGGCAATGTGGTTGACCACATCGACCTCGCGGGGAAGCACTACGAAACGCGACTACAGCACAGCAAACAACAGCATCGCCGATGCGGTGCCGTCCATTGTGGGCTCGTTTGTTGAGTAGTCGTTGATGTCGTCGTGATAGACGGCGCGTTCGTCCTGAAACGCCGCGAACGGATCGGGTTCGCGTATGAACACGCCGCGCAGGCTCTGAAACACTTTTCGATAAACCGGACCGTCAATCAATCCGCCGCGCACCGTCCGCTTCATGAGTGCGTTCGTAAAAAGGTGCACGTCCTGCGGGTAAGTGCCATTTGCCGGAATCCCCGTGAACATCGAGATGCCCCATGGATTTCGACCCAACAACCAGTCAAACTGTTTCGCAGTGAATTCACGATAGCGACGATCGCCGGTCATGCGTTCGTAGAGCGCGGCCTGCGTTGCAAGCGCGACCGTCAGGTTGTTCGAGCACCAGATGAACGGGACGCCGATCTGGTAAGGATTGGTAGTTCCCTGCTTCACCGCGGCTTCAATTCCTTCTCGATAAAAAGCGGCTAACTGTTTCTTCATCCGTGCCTCGACGAGCTCGTAAAGGCGAAAGTGGCCGAGATTCATGAACGGATAGTATTGATAGTGCCCGGCCTCCTGCTTTCCCATCCATGATTCAGAACCGGCGAGAGCGGCGTAACGCTTTGCGTCGCGCAGGTACCCTGTGTCTCTCGTGGCGCGAAACAGTTCGGCAGCGCCCCATTCCATGTCGTCGGCCCACGTCGTCTCAGCGTAACGATACGGCGCGCCGTAAGAGTTGCCTTGCTGCACGCCTTCGCGCGCATGGCCCAAGTCGTACACTTCTCGACCTGCACTCAGTAGTCGTAACGCGAACGAACGCAGTTGCGGATCGTCTTTCCAGATCTGATAACCCAGCGCCATCGCGGCGGCGTAGCGCCCCGCAAGATTAGCAACGCCAGTCGATTCACTCTGGTACTGCTTCAAGCCCTGCGGACGCCCGTCGGCGAAATAGACCACGCGATAAGAGCCTGGACCCCAGCCGTAATCGACAGTCTCGTTTTGCGGCAGACGAAAACCTTTATGATCGCGATCGTCAGCAACCTGGTGATAAAGCTGGTCCTTTGCCGGATGCAGACGCAACATCCATTCGAGTCCCCAACGCGCTTCGTCCAGTACGTCCGGAATGCCGTTCGCTCCGGGTTGGCCCAACGCGTTGAAACGATCAGCGAAGACCATGTGTTTGCGTGGTGATTCGTTGACGAGTTGATACGCGAGCAGCATGTGCGCGGTCGCCGTGCTCGACGTCAAGAGATACTTCAATTGATCGCCGGCGTCGTGCCAGCCGCCCGTTGCGTCCAGGTAAGAGCCTTGCGGTAATGGTCCATACGCGGTGCGGCCGTCGAAGCTGTGACAAACGGCATCGACGAACGGGTTGTAACCGCAGCGCTGCTGGCGCATGAACTCGAGGAGTTGATCCGCAGTATCCGCGTATACGTTTTTTCCAATCCAGAACTTCCGAGAGCGCCCGCCGTCGAGTTCGATCATGTATTCGCCTTCAGTGCGGACGGGACTAAAGTTCAGCTCGGCGTGGTACGTAAACTCGCCCCATTTTCCGTTTACTGGCTTTGGCTTGCCTGTAAAGACCACCGCCCCCGAGTTGGCGTTAAGCACTCGGAACTCCGAGGGTAGGGTCTCGCGCCCTAAGCTTATAGCGGTCTTCACATCGTCAGGTCTAAAGCCGACTTCATTTACACGGATAAAAGGCGGGGATTGGGCGTCCGAAATCGAGCTACCGCAAAGCGAAAAGGCACAGAATACCGACAAGAGCACAAATTTCTTGACACCGTTTTTCACTCGCGCCTATATTAGCCTTCGTCATGCGTAGCTTTCGCACATTTTTCTACTTCGCCTTTACTTTCCGCTCCTCGTATCGGGAGAGCGGGCCGGCGACGTGCGAAAAAGATGTGCTGAAGACCTAAAAGCAAGCACAAACACCTTCAAACGAGCCAGCCGCGATCCTAAAAAGTCGCGGCTGGTTTTTTTGTTGCACCAGACGGAGCAGTCACTATGGACATAGAACACTGGCGCAAAGAAATCGATGAGGTCGACGCCGAGTTGCTGCGCCTCCTGAACATGCGCGCACGTCTCGCTTTGAAAGTGGGCGCACTCAAGAAAGCGCAACAGTTGCCGTTTTGCGATCCCAGC
Source organism: Pyrinomonadaceae bacterium (assembly GCA_035941575.1). Lineage (GTDB taxonomy): Bacteria > Acidobacteriota > Blastocatellia > Pyrinomonadales > Pyrinomonadaceae > PSRF01. Next base: position 5,150 of record DASZDV010000568.1, on the reverse strand, counting down.
CGCGAACAGTACGTGTTGACCCGGTTGCGGGAGCTCAACACCGGCCCACTCGACAATCGCGCCGTTTACAAACTCTTCCGGCGCATCATTCGAGAATCGCGAAGGATGCAGTTGCAGGGCGCGCATACGAGCGAATTCGTGAGGAGTAGGAGAGTCTCGTGAATTCTGCGGCGCACAAAGTACGAGTTGCTATTCAGGGCGAGCGCGGTGCGTTCAGCGAAGAAGCTGCACTCAAACTGCTCGGTCATGATATTGAGCTCGTGCCACAACGGGATTTTGAAGCACTCTTTAGTTGTCTTGGCGAGGGTGACGCCGACTATGTCCTGGCGCCGGTTGCAAACAGCATCGCGGGACCAGTGCAGGCTTCCGTCGATTTGTTAGAGCGCAGTCCGTTCGTCAAACTTGACGAAGTTGAGATTCAGATCGAACAGCACCTTATCGGCTGCCCAAATGCAACCTTAGACAACATCGACACAGTGCAATCACATCCCGTTGCGCTTGCCCAGTGCCAACGTTTTTTTGCAGAGCATCCCCGGCTCAAACCCGTCATCGCGGACGACACCGCCGGCAGCGTCGCTGAAGTGATGCGGCGTGGAGATTCCTCGCGGGCCGCAATTGCTGGACGACGCGCGGCTGAACTCTACGGTGGTTCAATCATTCGCGAGTCCATTCAGGATCGACCCGAAAACTTTACCCGCTTTGTTTTACTAGCAATGAAAGGCAGTGAATCATGATCGTCAATATGGCAAGTAACGCCACCCCCGAAGAAATCAACCACGTGATCGATCGCATCAAAGAGTGCGGTTTTCAAGCACACGTAATTAATGGTGAAGAACGCACTGTTATCGGCGCAGTCGGAAACAGTAATCGCCGTTCTGAAATCGAAGCACTGCGAGCTGCGCCGGGCGTGGCCGAGGTGATCCAGATCGCGCACCCGTTCAAACTTGTCAGCCGTCAATTGCGGCAGACGCGAACAGTCGTCGATGTGCGCGGCATCAAGGTCGGCGGCGATGAACTCGTCGTCATCGCTGGTCCGTGCTCAGTTGAGTCGGAGGATCAGTTGATGGAGACTGCGCGCGGAGTAAAGGCTGCGGGCGCCGACATGCTGCGCGGCGGTGCTTACAAGCCTCGAACTTCGCCGTACGACTTTCAGGGACTCGGCGTTGAAGCGTTGCGTTTTTTGAGACAGGCGAGCCGCGAGACTGGATTGCCGATCGTTACAGAAGTGATGAGCGAAACGGATGTGGAGATCGTCGCGGAGTACGCGGACGTGTTGCAGGTTGGCGCGCGCAACATGCAGAACTTTTCGCTGTTGCGGAAGCTGGCGCCGGTGTCGAAGCCGATTCTGTTGAAACGTGGACCATCGGCGACGGTGAAGGAGTGGTTGCTGGCGGCGGAATATCTGCTTGCGGGTGGGAATGCAAACGTCATTCTGTGTGAGCGCGGGATTAAGACTTTTGAAACCGCGACGCGTAATACGCTCGATCTTGCGGCGGTCGCGCTTGTGAAAGAGTTGTCGCACTTGCCGGTGCTCGCTGATCCTTCGCACGGCACGGGCATGCGCAGTTTGATCACGCCGATGTCGAAGGCTGCGGCGGCTGCGGGTGCAGACGGGTTGTTGATCGAGGTCCATCCATGTCCCGAGCGGGCCTTGTCGGATGGGCCACAGTCGCTGGACCTCGAAGGTTTTGCGAGTCTGATGAAGGAACTCGGCAAACAGCCGGTGCGCGACGTGAAAGCCGCGTAGTCGCCACAAGAGGCACAAAAAGCACAAAGGCAGGTCTGGCGACTCAGTAAACCGTCTTGTGCTTCTTGTGCCTCTTTGTGGCTCTAGTCCAAAGACGTGATGAGATCCGGACTAACGAGCGTGAACGTACAACCGCCGGGTTTCGCCTGGCACACCAGAGATCCACGACGCACGATCTTCGTCGGTGAACTGTCCGGAAAAACCAACTGATACTTAACCGACTTCAACTGCGCCCCAACGAGCTTCAAACTCTCCGCGCCCTTAATAAACTTCACTTCAACCACTTGCCCATTCCTTGCCGCATCAGGCGCCAGCACTACATAAAACTCCGCCTCCGCAGGCGCCTTCAAATTCGGCGCCAACTCACCGACGGTGAACGTGTTGTACGACGGCAACTGCGTCTTCGCCGTCTCCAACAACTTATCAATCGCGCCAGCATTCGTGAGCTTCAACAAACTCTCGCGCGCCTCAGGCACGACGCGGTACGCCACCACCGCCGCCGCGTACAAACGAATCGCCTCGTCTTTGTTGCCACGTTTCTCGGCAACCATGCCAACGTGATGGCCCACTTCACTGTGCTGCGCCAAAACCCACGCCGCCTTGATGTACTTCTCAGCCGCATCAAGATCGCCTTTCTGAAAATAAACCCATCCCAGCGTGTCCCAGTACGCGGCCAACGATGAGACGTTACGCAAATCGTCCAGCGTCAAATTACTTGCTTCAACATTTCGCAAACTGCTGGCGACAGAAGTCACCGCCGACTCCGCGTACTGCAACGCTTTATCGAGCTGCACTCCCTTGACTGCGAGATAGTAAGCAATGTCGTTCAACACCAACGGACTACGTTCGATCTTGATCGCCTCTTCAAAAGACTTAATCGACTTCTCATCCTCGCCGAGATTCAGATACGCACGGCCAAGACTCACATGAAGCATCTCACGTTCGGGCGTCAGCGAGATCGCCTGCTCGAGTTCCGGCACAGCCTCTTTGTACTTGCGCGCTTCGACCAGCATCTGACCCAGGTTCGCATGTGCCCACTGGTCCAACGGCGTCACTTCAATCTGTTTACGAAACGCCTGCTCGGCATTCGCGTAATCCTGCTGTTGCCAGTAAACACGGCCAAGCAGGTTGTAAGCGTAATCTTCAAACGGATTGATCTTCGTCTGCTCCTGCAATACTTCGATCGCTTCCTTGAACTTGCGCTGCTCGGTAAGAACGTAACCGAGATTGCGTCGAATGGTTCTGTGCTTGGGTTCCTTCTCGACCACGCGCCGCAGCAACTGCTCCGCAACGACGAAGTTGCGATTGTTCGCAGCCGCCTGTGCCGCCTCGATCAGGTCTTCAGTTTTGACTGTGTCCGGTATCGCAGGCGCGCCGGCCATTTCAGTTTCGAGCGAAAGAGTCTGCGCGGCATCGGAGCGCGCCGCGGCAGCAAACGCCTGATAGTCCTGCAACCGTTCCGACGCGAGTTCACGCTGTCGCAGTTACAACGTGCGTTGTCCCGTCAACGTCTGTCCTTCGAGTTTGTAAGTGGCAGCGTACTCGCCGTAATCCCTCGCGACTTTCAAAGGCAACGGCAAACGGGCCTGATACTTGCTTGGCAACGTGAGTTTCAATGAATATGAAATGTCGATTGGCGGTCCGAGTTCGAGTGGTTTCTTGCTACTTGCCTTTCGTCCACCAAACTGCGGAAGACTGAACGGCGGAAAAGGAAGTTCGATTTTCAGCTTCTTGCTGGACCAGTCGAGAAAATCATTGCGCGTAACTTTGAACTCGATCTCAAACGGCTTTTCCAGATCTGCCGGATCACTTGTCGTTATATCGGTCACTTCACCGCGAACGCCGGCGGCCAGGCCAAGATAGAACCCGAGGCTCTTCCAATTTGCCTTCGGCGTACGGCGGAACATGAACCGCATGAACATCTCCGAATCGCCGTGCAACACGAGGCGCGCTTTCGCAGTGATCTTGCCGAGGTCGTCAACAGTCCCTTCAAGATTAACCAATTCCGAAGACAGGAACGGCGGCTCGGCAGGTGTCGTTTCGAGATGTGCTGGCCCACTCGTCGGGATCATGAGCGCTTTCTTGTTTCGCAAACGCGGCGACAACAATCCCACGGGAGCAACTTCCGCAGTCGTATCCGCCCACAGCGTTTCATTGCCCACAGGAATCGCACTGATTACGTGATCAAACTGGCCCGGCGAAGGCATATCGACGTCGAGCTTGCGCGACGAGTTCATCAACACGGGATACGCGCGCAGACCAGTTGCGGCGAGCATCGACGCCAGCAACGTGTGTTTGTCTTTGCAGTCGCCATACTGATTCACCATCACGTCGGCGGCAGCGTGTGGTTGATAGCGCCCCTGTCCCAAGGAAAGACTCACGTAGCGGAAATTCTTCGCCACGTATTCGTAAAGCGCCTGCGCCTTCTCCTTCTCGGTCGCGCGTCCCTTAATGATCTCCTCGGCTTTAACTTTGATCTTCTCGTCAGGAACGATGCGGTCGCGTTGCAAGCCGGCATACCACTGGCCAACTTCATCCCAACTCTGGAACGTCGTCAGTTGCACGTCGGGACGAAATTCTTCAGGGTCAACTTCCTCCTTCTCTTCCTCTTCGTCTCCCTTTTTCTCTTTGTCTTCCTCTTCACTGTCGGGCTTCAGGTTCGCGTGTTTCCACGAATAAATCTTGCGGCCATCCTGCTCTTTGATGGAGGGTTCGAATCCCTTCTCCGTCTTCAACTTCACCTTGCTTGCGCTCGGGATGTTTACGTTCAGCTCATCGTTGAGAACGATGACACCCTTCTTGATGAAATCGTGTTCGACCCAGAAATGGTTTTGGGCCATCGCGGTGTGCATGGTCCAAACGATGTGATACTCGAGCACGTCGCCGGGACGCAGCCCTGGAACCGTGATGTGTTTCTGACGGGAATCCGTATAGATCGGAGCTTCGCGGGCAATAGGTGCCGTCAGATCCTGAATGTCAGTGGCGGCCGCGTTGACAACAGTTCCATCTGCCTTATGGACACGCACAAAATCCATATCCAACTTTTCATTCGCAGAGCTGTAGCCGAAGATCAGCTGCCCAAAGCGCTCCACGCCCGCGTCGCTCTGCACCTTCACTCGCAAACTCAAGTCGCGCTGGCCAGTGCCATCACGTTCGAAGCGATAGTTGGTGGCTATCTGCTCGACGACGACTGCTTCTTGCGAATAGTCAGGCTTCTGTTTGGCGGCCTCTGCTGGAGCTTTTGGCTTGTCGTGAGCCGGCTCTGTCGGTGCGGGTTTGGGACTTTGTCCCGGGACCGACTGAAAACCTCTGGCGGGTGTTGTGAATAAGAAAGAAAGCGTTAGAACAAAGGCAATGACCTGGGCACTGCGGGGGAAAGGCATTTATCAATTTCTCCTGTTGC
>DASZDV010000567.1:0-3975 GCA_035941575.1 Pyrinomonadaceae bacterium | reverse complement strand
TTAACTGTTATGTTATAAACTCCAACACTCGTTTCCCCGCGACGGAACCCGTAATAGGTAACGGCGAAAGGTAAAACTCATCATGAATACACGGCTTTCACGTGCACTGGCTGCAATCCTCATCGTTCTGTTTTCTCTGTCGCCCGCGTGGGCCACATGCGGTGGTGGCGGCGGCGGCGGCACCGGCGGGGTAGGTGGCGGCCGCAGCGATGCAGGTCCGTCGCCGACTGTTTACAAAGTGCCATGGAGCATGTGGGAAGCACGCAAAGCGCCGCAAAAGGGTTTGGTCCTTTACTGGTTTCCTGCGAGCAACAACGAAGTCGAAAAATCGAGCTTGCGCACCTCGCGCATTCTTACGCTCTATGCGGCACAGTGCGTCACGATGACTGTTGCTGATTCCAAGCAACCTGAGCTGCAACCGATTATTGGCGACTCAGCGTTGCCGGTGGCAGTACTAACTACGGCTGATGGTTCACCGATCAAAAAGATCGAGAACACCGGCGGCAAGTTGAAGGCGCCAGATGTTGAGAAGATCGTCGAAGCCGAAATGAAACAGCGTGAGACCGCGCTCGATGAACAGTTGAAAACCGGCAAGGAGAAAGCGAAAGCCGGTGATAAGGACGGTGCGATCGCGCAGTTGAAACCGGTTGCGGCAGAGAATTGTCTGTTTCCGAAGAAAGCGAAGGATGCTGCGAAAGAGTTGAAGAAACTCGGCGTCGAAGAGATTGGCAGTATTCCTCCGTCGCCTGTTTTCGATCGTGTTCAGAGTGCGCGTATTGAAGCCGTGATGCGACAAGGATTACGCGCGGAGATCGCCGAACGCTACGTAACCGCTCAGAAGCTTTACGAGCAGGCGCACCAAATGGATCCTGCCGACCCGACACCACTTCGTTATCTCGGCGAACTCTATCGACATCACACAGGCGAGTGGGACAAAGCACGCACGGTATTTAATCAGATTCTGAACATGCCGGCCGATGCGATTGCCCGCGCTGTGGCGCTTCATGGACTCGGCAAGATGACGATTCACGACGGCGAGTTCAAGAAGGGACTCGCGTTGATGGAAGCGTCAGTGAAAGAGTTTCCACTCGCGTTGGCTTATCGCAATCTGGCGGTGTATTGGAATTCCGAAGGCGATCTCGAACAAGGCAATGCCTACACTCAAAAAGCACTCGCACTCGATCCGAAAGATCCTTACAACCTCGTGTTTGCCGCAGTATTCATGGCGGCTTCGGGACATGGCGACGAAGCGTTGAAGATCGCGCGTGCAAATCGCAATCTGCTCCCTGCCTCTTACAACCTGGCAGCGATCTACGCGCAGACCGGTCACAAGCGCGAAGCGTTAGCGCTGTTGCAGCGTCACTTCTTCCATTACGAACGTTATCAGGCAGTGCGTGCGAAGGAGATGATGGAAGCGCGGGTGGACGCGGTGTTTGACTCGCTCCGACAGGATTCAGGGTTTCTCGCACTCACCAGTGGTGCCGACGGCAAGCTGCCGATGCCCATGAAAAACATGACGGGCACAATGAACCGATAAGAATCCGCGCTATCCGGCTTTTGATCCGTGTAATCTGGCTTCGGTTGAAATTGAAAACTGATTTCAACTAGGCTATACTGCCGCGCGCCATGCTGAACTCCTTCATTATTGTCATGCGTGAAGGCTTCGAGTCGTTCCTGCTCGTCGCCGTGATCCTCGCCTACCTCCGTAAATCAGGCCAAAAATGGCTGAATTTGCCCGTTTATGTCGCCATTGCCGCGGCGCTTCTCGCCAGCAGCGGCCTTGCCTACGTGCTTAACGCCGGCGTCGAAGAAACCACCATCAACAGCATGTTTGGCGAAGGCATCGGCGCCTACGTCAACCAGTTTTTTGCGAATGAGGCTCTGCGAGAGGCGGTGCTCGGGGCCGCCGCCGTGGTGATGGTGGGAACGTTGGTGATTCACATGTGGCGCACCGGCCCGAAGGTTCAGCAACGCATGCGCGAACGTTTGACGGCAATGTCTTCGAAGAGTTCGCGAGTCGCCGCAGTGCTCGGCGTGTTTCTCTTTACCTTCCTGATGATTACTCGTGAGGGAATGGAGACGGCGTTGCTGTTGATGCAGGTGAAGGATCCGAATCTAGTAAGTGGAGCTTTACTTGGTCTCGCCGCCGCTGTCGCGTTCGCGATCGGATGGGCGCGGTTCGGTCATCTCATCAACGTCAAGCGCTTCTTCCAGGTCACGAGCATCTTTCTGTTGCTGTTCATGGTCCAGGTCGCTGTTTACTCTTTCCACGAATTTGCAGAAGCAGGCTTGTTGCCAAACAGCGAGTTTCTGCATGCGGCCACAGAAAAGTTTTCGCCTGACGGGCTGTATGGCAAGTGGTTTTCACCGATCATGATTGGCATCTGTGCGCTATGGCTTGTCGGTGCGTGGTTGATTGATCGGGCGAAGGATAGGGTGCGGGGATCGCTCAGCGAAACATCTGCGCCAGTTCCCTCTTCAGCAGCTTCCCGGTAGGACCTTTCGGGATATCGTCAACGAAGCGAATCGTCTTGGGACATTTGTAGTCTGCAAGTCTCGCTTTGCAGAACTCGATTACTTCCTGTTCTGAAGTCTTCTCGCCTGGCTTCAACACAACGACAGCCGCCACTTCTTCGCCGTACAACTGATCGGGAACTCCAATCACGGCCGCAGTCGCAACCTGCGGATGCTGGTACAACACTTCATCAATCTCGCGCGGATAGATGTTCTCACCGCCGCGTATGATCATGTCTGACTTGCGATCGACGATGTAATAGAAGCCGTCTGCATCTCGATAACCGATATCTCCCGTGTGAAACCAACCGTTACGAAAAGCAGTGGCAGTGGCCGCTTCGTTCCGGAAGTAGCCTTTCAAAATGTTTTCTCCGCGGAGAACGATCTCGCCCAACTCTCCGTCAGGCACGTCTCGATCATCGTCATCAACGACACGCATTTCATTTCCGATCGGCACACCGCACGAGCCAGGCCGGCGACGTTCGTCGGGTGGATTGAAAGTCGATCTGCATGTGGATTCAGATAGTCCATAACCTTCGATGACGAGACAGTTGAATGTCTCTTCGAACCGCCGCATGACCTCAGCCGGCACGGGCGCGGAACCACACATCGCAAAACGCAACTGGTCCGTTTTTAGTCCCTCCGGTACGCCGTCGGGATACGTGCTCAACAACATCGAAAGCATCGTAGCCACAGATCCGAATGAAGTGATCTGGTAGTCAGAAATGATCTCCCAGAACCGCGATGCTGTGAACTTTGGACTCACGACGGTCGAACCGCCGGCGTAGAGCGCCGACATCGTGGTGACCGAAAGCGCGTTCATATGAAACAGCGGCATCATCGTCAGCAATCGATCTTTCTCAGTGAATCCCAACCAGCTACTGATCTGCCGCGCATTCGCGATCACATTCCCGTGCGTGAGTAAACAACCCTTCGGTTTACCGGTCGTGCCGGAGGTGTAAATAATGATTGCCTCGTCTTCTTTGGAAATGTCGTCCGCTCTCTTTTCCTCAAATCCCTCTCCCGCCTGTCTCTCGTCATCAAAAACCACGACCGGAACGCGAATCTTCTCCACCACCTCAAAAAACTCAGAGTTCATTAAAATCAACTTCGACTCGGAGTTCGACACCACATATTCGATCTCCTGAGCCTTCAACAACCCATTCACCGGCCCCGCCAACGCCCCAATTTGCCAACACGCAAAATACGCAATCACATACTCAACGCTGTTCGGCAGTAGCAGACTAACCACATCGCCCTTCCGTACACCGTGCGCACCGAGCATTCCAGCAGCCTTTCCCACCGCGATCTCAAACTCGCGATACGTGAATTGCCGCTTGTCCGCTTCGGAAAAAAGAAACGGTTTATCAGGCGCCGCCGCCGCGCGCTGCAGCAAAAGTTCGGGGATACTCCCGGGCTCAACAGTCATGCAAAGTGTTATAGCACATGATATATTCCAGC
>DASZDV010000566.1:0-8695 GCA_035941575.1 Pyrinomonadaceae bacterium | reverse complement strand
GCGTTCCATCGCGAAGAGGAATACAAGAAAGGCACGGCATCAAGCTCTGAAGATCATCGCGTCGTCGATATCACGCAGCACCAGATCGATGCCGCAATCAAAGGCACTCGCCTGATTGCGACAGACCGCGTTACGTTCCGCAATTTAGTCGCGGGCACGCGCGTCGTACCGTTTGCTCTGTTTGGTCCATTGCGAGTTCAGAGAGTGCAAGATGCAGAGGGAACCGAACTGAGCTTTATTCAGGAAAACAAAGATGACGATCCTGACTTTGGCGTGATCCTGCCGAAGCCGCTCGACGCCGGACAGACGTATCAGTTGGCGGTTCAGTACGAAGGCGACGACGCGGTGGCGGATTCCGGCGGCGGCAACTTCATCCTGCTTCCGCGATCCACGTGGTACCTCGGAAATGCCAACACTTTTGCTGCGAAAGATCGCGCGATTTTTGACATGACTTTCCGATATCCGAATAAGTAACTGTTTGTCGGCACGGGTGCTCCTGTCGAGGCCGAGTCGCGCGAGGGCGATCTGTCGATTTCTAAGTGGTCGAGTGGGAAAACCGAAATGGACGTAGCGGGTTTCAACTACGGTCGTTTCAAGCGCAAAGAGATCGCAGACAAGGATTCCGGTTATAACGTCGAGTTTTATGCGAACGTTGAAGTGCCAAATGAAATAAAGCAGGTTCAGCAAGAGATCGAACGTCTCGAGAGCCAAGGTATCAAGACCATGACCACTCTCGCTTCGATTACGACCACCGGAATGGCTGACTCAGCGCTCGCAGACGCGCAGAACTCGATGCGCATCTACAACGTCTACTTCGGAAAACTTCCATACACGCGCATCGCCATGACCCAGCAGCCGGCGGCGAATTTCGGTCAAGCGTGGCCGACGCTGGTTTACATGCCGTACATGGCGTTCATCGATACGACGCAACGTGCACAATTGCTCGGCACGCGAGGCGGTACCGACACGTTCTGGCGGTACGTGGCGCCGCATGAGATCGCGCATCAATGGTGGGGTCATATCATCGGTTGGGACAGTTATCGCGACCAGTGGATGAGCGAAGGCTTCGCTGAATTCTCGGCGTCGCTGTACGTGCAATTGATTCGGGGCAACGACAAGTTCATCGAGTTCTGGGAGGACCAGCGCAAACTCATTACAACCGGGTCTGCCGCGACAAAGGATCGGAAACCGTATACGGTTGGACCAATCACACAAGGCTTTCGGCTAAATAGCGGGCGGACCGGCGGGATCTCACGTTTCCTCATCTATCCGAAGGGCGCCTACGTTCTCCACATGCTTCGCATGATGATGTACAAGCAGGCTCAGGGCGGCGACGCGAAGTTCCAGGAGATGATGAGGGATTTCGTGCAGACGCACTACAACCAGGACGTCTCGACGGAAGACTTCAAAGCCATCGTCGAGAAACACATGACGAAGGAAATGGACGTCACTAAGAACGGCAAGATGGATTGGTTCTTCAACCAGTGGGTGTACGGGACGGAGGTTCCGGCTTACAAGTTTGAGTACAACGTCAGTTCGGATGGCATGCTGAATGGGAAGCTCACGCAGTCGGGAGTCTCTGACAATTTCATAATGCTCGTGCCGATTTACATCGACATGGGTAAGGGTTGGGGCAAGCTTGGTTCGGCCACGATCATCGGGAACTCGACAATCGAGATCAAGAATGTGAAGTTGCCGGCCGTGCCCAAGCGCATGGCAGTGTGTGCGATGAACGACGTTCTGGCGACCAGCATCGAGAACACGAAGTAGAGATCGTGCGCTACACGTTGTCTGTCGGCCCGAAGGCGCGGCCAGACGGTAGCCAGGGGCGAGTATGAAGCGCCGAAGGCGCGGCCAGAAGGTGGCAAGGGGCGCCTATGAAGCGCCGAAGGCGCGGCCAGAAGGTAGCCAGGGGCGCCTGCGAAGCGAAGCGAGCAGGCTGCCCCTGGAATTAATTAAAACCAAGAACAGCCCTGAAAGGGCGATAGACAGTTACGCGTAGCTTGCGTAGACCGACTTCACTTTATCGATGAACTCGCGGCGATCAACGACGTAATAAAGCTTCTGTGCCCCGGATCCCGCGACTTCGTCGATCAACCTTTCAAAAACCTCGAACTGATCCGTTTCTTCAATGCCGTGTGCGCTCAGGTAGCCGCCCTTGCGCATGCGGCGCAAGAGCTCCATCAATGTCAAACGTCCTGCAAGCGTTCGCCCGCCGTGCTCGTGGGACCGGCTCACCAGGTACTGCACCAGCAACGCCTCGTTATAAAGTGGCGGAGACAGAAAGAGCTTCGCCCCGTCACGTTCCCAACCTTCAGTAAGCCGCGAGGAAGGCCTCACCGATCTCAAACCCTCAAACACCGTAGACCAATCCTGCTTCGGTTCCTTCCGTTCGAGAAAAGCCTTCGTCGCTTCCAATAACCACCCGGGGTCATCGAGATCGATCGAGATCCGCAGCGTGTCGAGCCAATTGAAGAACGCCGTGCGGCGATCGGACTTCTGCTCGAGGATCGAAAACTGTTCTGCCTTCTTTTGCAGTGTCTTGGCCAGTTTTCGGCGCGGTATATCCGTTGTTTTGCCACCCTCGATGCAATGCGTGTCCAGACGTGCATGCCAACGTTTCGCCGCATCGCAGTAAGGACACCGCGGATGTTTCTCTTCACTGTCGAAGAAGGGCCGAACGGCTTTGCGCGAGGTCAACTCTTCCACTGAAGGACTGTAGCGTTTGATCTCTGAATACGCGGAACGTGGCGCAAGTCCGATCTGCTTGGTGAAGATGTCGAAGATGCAGGCGAGACAAACGAGCGTCGTGTATTCGGTGACCGTTCCGGGAGGAAAGTCACTGAAATCGAGTTCCGACGACTTCATCACTAATTACTGAGCGCGCTAATGACTGCAACTAGCGCCGGACTGAGATCTTCATCCGTGTGGCCCACAGCGAGATCCAATTCTGCCTCGAGATTCCCGGTCGCTGTGCCGAGTGTTTTGAAATCGAAGAGCCGGTGATCTAACAGGTGCGTCTCCACAACATTGCTCACCGCGTTGAGCATTGAAGCCCGAACGTGAGGAATCTCTTCTTCGAGTTCGGTAATGAGCTTCTTGATACGCGCACGTTTCAGGTTTGACTGCGAGCCACATAGATCGCACGGAATAATCGGAAAGTCACGGCGCGAAGCGTATTCGGCGATGTCCCGTTCGGAACAGTAGGCAAGCGGACGAATGACTGTGTTGCGGCCGTCCTTCGAGCGAAGCTTCGGCGGCATCGCTTTGAGCGATCCAACATAAAACAGGTTCAGCAACAGCGTTGTGATGATGTCGTCGGCGTGATGGCCGAGAGCGATCTTATTGCAACCTTCTTCGACGGCGATGTTGTACAGAATTCCGCGACGCAGCCGCGAACAGACCGAGCAATAGGTTTTACCTTCCGGAACCAGCCTTTTGACGATCGTATACGTATCGCGCTCGACGATCCGAAATGGAACGCCGACATTACTCAGGTACTCCGGCAACACTTCGGCCGGAAATCCCGGCTGTTTCTGATCGAGATTCACTGCCAAAAGGTCGAAATGCACTGGCGAACGCCGGCGAATGTCGAGCAGAAGGTCGAGTAGGGTATGACTGTCCTTACCGCCCGAAAGACAGACCATAATCCGATCGCCTTCCTCGATCATCGCGAAATCGGCGATCGCTTCGCCCATACGTCGCAGCAACTTGGTCTTGGTCTTGTCGTCACAACGCATAATTGAGTTTGTCAGGATGCCATTGTTTGTCTGGCGCGGCAAATCTGCGCCGATGAGTTGAAAAACAGTTCTGCCGTTACAATTTCGTTACAAAGCTAGACACCGGCGGCGTAGTTTGTCTATGATGAGAGCCCGCTTTCGAGCGGCGATTCATTTTCGTACTAGCGTTCAAGGCTAGGAATTCCACAAACAAAAGGACAGCGCGTCGTTTCGTTGCTTCAAGGTTCCGACGGCCGGTGACTAAACTTCCGCGCCCCCATATTTACGGAGGTAACAAATGCTCAGGATAGGAAAGAATGCCAAGGATCAGGAAGATACGGCCCACACGACTCAAAGACCGGAAGTTCCTGATTACTCCACTGCCAAGACCTACTCCTATCAAGGATCTGGTGTTGAAGCAAACCCGGCTGAACCGGCGCCAAGCAGTAATCGCGCCATGACCGAGAGCGAAACTCTCGCACGCGATATCAAGGAAGGCACACTCAGCGGGTTCGTGGGCGGCGGCACTGACGTCACCGGCGAAGCCAACTTCAAGGCCATGATGAGAGTCGACGGCCACTTCTCGGGCCGTATCAGTTCCTCAAGCGGAACACTCATCGTCGGCGCCAACGGTAAAGTCGATGCGAATATCGAAGTTGCTGTGGCCGTTATTCACGGCACTATCAATGGCGACATCATCGCCTCGCAGCGCCTGGAACTCGGCCGCGCCGCCAAGGTGAACGGCAACATCCAGACGCCGTCACTCATCATCGAGCAGGGCGCAATCTTCGAAGGCAGCTGCAAGATGCTCCAAATGAGCGAGAAGGCGAAGAAAGACAAGAAGGTCGACGAGCCGCTCGATACGACCAAAATGCAGCAGCCACCCATTCGTACCGACGCCACGCCGAAACCGGCATCGATTCCAGCCGTTTCGAACGTCGTCAGCTAGTTTCCGATCCTAAAGCTCTCAGGGGTGGCCCGATGTACGGTCACCCCTGTTTTCGTTCCAGCCCCTTTCCCTCACCTCCTGAAAGCACGGTCACACGGTTATGAAAAAACTCCTGCGCTGTACTGCGACACTCGCACTGCTCGTCGCGTTTGTTTTCTCGATCGCACGCGTGGTCGAAGCAACAAAGCCACCCGATAATCGCTGGCTCTATGGCGCGGCAGGTTACGCGCGGGCATTGGAACTACAGCGAGAACTCAAAGTCCCGTTGATCGTTTACTTCTATACCGACTGGTGCCCTTATTGTCACACGCTCGACAACGAGTATTTGCCGGCAAGTCCGGTTCAGGAATATTTGCGGAGTGTCGTGAAAGTCAGAATCAACCCGGAAGACAGTCCTGACAATCGCGAGCTTGCAAAGCAGTACCGCGTGAGGGGTTATCCCACGTTTTTAGTCATTGACGGCGTAAACACGCCACCGAGATCGGTGTCGCCGTTCAGGAAGAACGGTCCCAAGTGGACACCCACGCAGTTCGTCGAAGCTTGCCGCCAAGCAGGATCGTTACGAGCAGCGGCAGTTGCCACCACGCCACAGAGCACACCGCGATTGAAGGTTGTCGAGGTCGCGCGAACAGCAAACGTTTCTCGTCCCGCCGTGAACGATGCGCCGCTGCCGCCGGTTGACGCAGTACTTACGAAATATGTTGACGCCACGGGTGGTGCGAACCTCCAAAATCGCGTTTCCAGCCGTGTTGTGAAAGGAAAAATCGATGTCGCCGGTGTGAGTTTTGGCGGCCGATTTGAGGTGTACGCAACGAGCGCCGGAAAGTCGCTGGCTGTGATCGACAGTGAGCCGGCGGGCCTCGTAAAACACTGCTTCGACGGACGCGCGGTGTGGTTTTATTCCGCCGATGGCGCACAAAACATGAACACGCCCGAGCTGGGTGTCCTGGCTGCTGCGGATCTCTACCGCGAAAGCCGGCTGGCCAACATGTACGCGCGGCTTAAGTTGCTACGCAAAATCAAGGAAGGATATCGGGACGTTTACGAAGTCGAGGCGGCCAAGAGCACGGGTACGCCGGATAAGCTTTACTTCGACGTCGAAAGCGGGCTCCTTCTGCATCGCGATCTTACTCGCCAAACATCACGCGGGCCCGTTCGTTCTCAAATCTATTACGGCGACTGGCGCAAAGTAGACGGAGTGATGCTTCCTTTCAGACTGACGCAAACGATACTGGATCGAACATTCGTTATCACGCTCGATGAGATCAAGTTGAACGCGCCAGTTGAAGATAGCGTTTTTCAGCGACCTTCGAGATAGCTAGCTCTTACATTGACTATCCACAGGCTCCACAGATTTAATCTGGGTGGTCTGTGGATTCTCATTTTCAGGAACAAAATGAAAAGAGCAGCTTTCGTTCCGATCGCCGGCGTCGTGCTGGCGCTAACCTGTGCCGGTTTTGCCTACAGTCAAGTCCCAACCGCTATCCAACTGCGCATCCTGCAAGCGGAAGATGAGCGGCGGTGGGACAAGGATCTTCTGGAACTGTTCTCTATCACCAACCCCGCAGTTCGCCTACGCGCTGCACTCGCGGCCGGGCGTATCGGTGATGAAGCGTCGGTGGCTCCTCTCGTCAAGCTTCTGAAGGAAGACGATAACGCGAGCGTCCGAGCGATGGCTGCGTTTGCTCTCGGGGAAGTCGAATCGATCACTGCGGCAGATGCGTTGGTTGACGTCGTGAAGAACGGAAAAAAAGGCGAACTGAGAGCGCGTGCCCTGGAAGCCCTGGGAAAGATCGCCGGTGCACTGCCGGCCGATCAACAAAACCGCCAGCGCCAACTCGGCGCAGTGATTCGCGAGGCACTCGAAGCCGAATCCAAACAATCTTCCGACCGGTTAACTATTCTTCTTGGCCTGACTGCCGCGTTGCGATCCAAGCCCGCCGACGCTGGTCCGACCATAGCGAAGTTTTTGACTGCACCGGATTCCCGTATCCGTTCGGACGCGGCAAATGCTCTGGCGCGGCTGCGGTTGAAAGACGGAAACGAACAACTGCGAAAACTGTTAACCACAGACGACGATCCTAATGTCCGGGCTAACGCTGCGCGCGTGCTCGGAGCGACACAAGACAAAGCTTCATTCGACGCGATCCTGGAACGCGCCATGGTAGATCCGGATTCGCGCGTGAGAGTCAGTGCCATACGAGCCTTAGCTGGGCTCAAGGATCCGCGTGCCGCTGAACCACTTCTCAAACGTGCCGGCGCGATGACGCCGCGAAACTTTTCGCCGAATGCTGTTGAAGTTAACGAGGCGCTGGAGATTGCCACAACGCTCGGGCGAGTAATTCCGCAAAGCGATAATCAGCAAGCAATCGGCTGGTTGCGACGCATGAAGCTTACAGTTCGCACCGCGCCTGAACTTGAACAAGCGTTGGTACGCGTTGCGCCTGGCGAATACTTTACGGGACTCGGTGGCGTGTCCCCGCAAGAAGGACAGAGGGTGATGGCGACGGAGTGGAGAGCTGCCGCGGCGATGGCCGCCGGTCTCGGGGAAATTGCGGCTCTGCCGGATTCCGTGAAGAACAAAGCGGAACTGAGCGCGTCAGCCGAAGCGGTACTCCGCGCGATGCTCCAATATCGCACCTCGAAGTTCATTGACGGCAGTCACAGTTCGAGCGGCGTCGATCCACGCTCGCAGTACGCTGTTCCCGACGTTCTGCGGGCACTGGCAGCGTTCAAGCCAAACGATCTCCGGCAAGTTCTTTTCGCACAGTTAAAAGCAGTAGACGTGATCGTTCGCGCTACAGCCGCGGAACTCCTGGGAGATTTACCACCTTCTGAAGACATTACACGTGAACTCATCGCAGCCTGGCCACTGACAAGAAATTACAGCTTGAACGACGATGCGTTATCGATTCTCGATTCCCTCGCTAAACAAAAGAATGCAACCGCAAACGAGGCCATCAAGAAAACGCTCGACTCGGATGATTACCTCGTCCGCCGGAGGGCAGCTGCCAGGCTGAAAGAAAACGGCGCGGGAGATTTTTCTTCTCGCATCGGAATCGTAAGAAGCAGGCATTCCGAGTACACCTACCGGCGCGCTCTCGCGCGGATGGGAAAAAAGGTGCAGGCTGTAGTGACTACCAGCAAAGGTTCGTTTACTATTGAGCTACTCCCCAGCGAAGCCCCACTGACGGTAGACAATTTCATCGAGCTTGCCCAGACAAACTATTTTCGCGGCATCACGATTCACCGGGTAGTGCCGAACTTTGTTATTCAGGATGGCGATCCGCGCGGTGACGGCAACGGCGGGCCCGGATATGAGATTCGCTGCGAAATAAACCAGGTGCCGTACGACCGCGCGATTTTGGGCATGGCGCTGTCCGGCAAGGACACAGGCGGCTCGCAGTGGTTTGTAACCCACGCGCCGCAGCCTCATCTCGACGGAGGTTACACTGTTTTCGGCCGGGTGAGCGAAGGCATGAATGTTGTCGACAGAATAGTGCGTGGCGACGTGGTAAAGTCGGTAGTGATTCGTTAGGAGCAAGTGCAAAAAACGCGAACAATCGTCATCCCCGTTAGTCTGCTATTCCTCGTTTGCTTCATTGCAGCAGCGCAGCAGGAACCCGCGGCGCCCGCAAAGCCTGTCGATCGGCATCGCTACAAGATCGATCTCAAAATCGACTTCGACGGTCTCTCCTACACGGGCACGCAGACCGTTCGCTGGGTGAACCACGGCGAGAAGCCCACCTCTGTCGTCTATTTTCATTTGTATCCAAACCTGCGCACCGGTGATCAACCTGCGCCAGCGAACGGCACGTCTTCCGAGCCAGACGAGCCGCGAATGGAGATTCTCGAAGTACGTGCCGCCAGCGATAACAGTCCACTGTTGTCGAGCAATGACGATCAGGGCGCAACGTTGCGAGTCAACGTGCGCGAACAGGTCGCGCCGGAAGATTCGACTGAAATCCTCATAAAGTTTAAAGGCACTATTCCTGAGATCGATCGCGATGAAACCAGCCTAACAACG
>DASZDV010000565.1:0-1636 GCA_035941575.1 Pyrinomonadaceae bacterium | reverse complement strand
GATCGACGCTGAAGTTGCGCGTTCGGTGCTTGAGCGGCAGGCTCATGAGTTCGGACTGGAAGAAGCGAAACGAACCCTGCGTGAAATTGACGAGCTCGGTTAGATCGCCGGCACACACACCTCCACGGACAGTTACCATTTAAGCGTCAATTCTACGAACGAACTTTTATTCTGGCTGGCCTTAACAGTTCGGGCCAAAGAGAGCGGGACTCTTCTGACTAATCACCGGATATATCGGCGCTTCGTCAATATTGATCTGCAACCACTCGTTGTAATGCTCCGGAAGGCTGCTGTCGGCGAAGATGGCTTCGACGGGACACTCGGGCACGCACGCGTCGCAATCGATGCAAGTGTCGGCGTTGATATAAAGACGATCTGTTAATTCGTGAAAAGCTTCGACAGGACAAACCGCAGCGCAATCGGTGTACTTGCAATCAACACACGGTTCAGCAACAACGTACGTCATTCAGGGATGACTCCTTTCAACAAGTGCAATTGTTTATGATCTATCGCGATGAATGTCAACTGAAAATTTGTTTGGAGTTGTGTCGTTTCACTTCGGCACGTATGTAAACCAAAAATAGATCGCCTGCGCAACGCCGATCCAAAATCCGATGATGGCGCCGAACAACTCGATCGTTTTCAAATGATGTTGGGCTACCATCAGCACTAACTCTTCCAACTTGTCGATCGGGTAATCGGAAACTTTCTTGCGCACTAAACCGCCGACGTCAAACTCAGCGATCGCCGCAGGCAAACGTTCGCGCGCCGCGGCGGTAATCCTTTCCGTGAGCGCGACGCTGGCCTTTTCAATCGCGCCTTCGGGCATGTGATCCCCCAAACGCCCAATCGGGGAAACCAAAAACCGTTCAATCTGCGAACTTAGAATGGCGTTGATTGTCCGCGCAGTGTCGTCGCGCGCGAGCACGGTCAACAAGCTCCCGGTCAAAAACTTCTTCACGCGTGGCGCTGATTCCGGATTCAGCGTTTCGAGTAATTCCCGCAATGTTTGCGGCCGCAAACGCTCGACCGCGTCCGTCAGATAGGTCGAAACCGAACGCGCCAGCTCAGGACTGCGGGCCATGGCCACGAATCTGGCGCCTGCTTCGCGTCGAATAGTCTCAAACCGCTCGGACGAAACCTGGCCGACCAGTTCACTTAAAGGCCGGGTCATGAAGTTATCGACCGTCGAGCTGATGAAAACTGTTGCTTCGTTCGCGAACGCCGGCCCGCGCAGATATTCATCGACGCGTCGCGGCATGGTCGCGTGAACCAGGTCGTCAACTTCGTGGTAAATGCGCTCGCGCGAAATGAAAATCTTTTTTAGGAACGAAAGGTCGCGATAGTAATCGTCAACTTCACGTTTGATTAGTCCGCCGATCTGATTGCGGGTAGTTGGACTCGTGACAATCTCAGCCAGTTGATCGGCAATCGGTCCGACCTGTTGCGTAATTCGGTCTTTGATCAGCGCGACAGTTTCCGGAGTAAACATCTCAGCCAGCGTCGCATGTGTGCCGGCCAGATCGCCGAGACGATCGCTAACGAAAGAGCTGACATTTGCTTCGAAACGTTCGTCGTTGACGAGATCGGTGAAGCGAGCTTCGGCAAACGCGAGGATTTGTGTGAACGTCTCTTC
>DASZDV010000564.1:0-4238 GCA_035941575.1 Pyrinomonadaceae bacterium | reverse complement strand
GTAGATCTGCGCGCCGCCAATCACATACAGATCCGTGGCCAACGATTCATACAAAGACAACGCCGAATCTATATCACTCAACACCAGCAACGACTCCTGCGGCTCGAGACTCGCATCCCGACTCAACACAATATTCAGCCGGTTCTTCAACGGCTTACCCAACGTGAGCCACGTCTTACGGCCCATAACAACGGCGTGCCCCGTCGTCGTCTCACGGAAAAACTTCATGTCCGCGGAGTAGTGCCACGGAAGCTTGCCGCCCTTTCCAATCGCGCCCTGGCGATCAACTGCTGCAATACCGATGATCATGCTTACACCGCCACTGGCGCCGCTATCTTGCTGAGAGGTTTGTAACCAACGAGATTCAAGTGCTCGTACTTCACCGCCAATAATCCTTCAAGCCCTCGCAATCGACGCTCCGGGTCTTCAATCTTCAGTTGCGGAAGCGGCAACGGCTCGCGTGACAATAACTCTTCAACTTGTTCACGATGATTCTTGTAAATGTGGTAGTCGCCGAGCGTGTAAACAAAATCGCCGGCTTCCAACTCCATGACATAAGCAATCAGGTGAGTTAACAGCGCGTACGAACTAATGTTGAACGGAACGCCTAAAAAAGCATCAGCAGATCGCTGATAGAGTTGACAATGAAGCACGCGGCCGTTTTCAACCTTGAACTGAAACAACGTGTGACACGGAGGCAAGTCGACGTTGTCGGCGACTCGCGGATCCCAACCCGTGACGATTAGTCTGCGCGAGTCGGGATTAGTGCGAATCGATTCAAGCAGCTTTGCGATCTGGTCCACGCCGTTTTTTATGGGATAATCGCCGCCGAACGAGCGCCAGAGATAACCGTAAACTGGTCCAAGATCACCGGCTGCACGGCCAAACTTTTGCGTGTGTTCCTCGTCGGCCCATTCGGCCCAGATATCGACGCCCTTTGCGCGCAGGTTCGCTTCGTTTGTGTCACCCGAGAGAAACCAGAACAATTCCTCGGCCACCCAACGAAAGGGAACACGCTTGGTTGTTACGATTGGAAAGCCTTCGCGCAGGTCGAATCGAGTTTGATAGCCGAAGTGTGAAACAGTACCAACGCCGGTGCGGTCGCGGTGCTCAGTGCCATTCTTAAGAATCGATCGCAGCAGATCGTGATATTGTTTCATCGGGTTCTAATCATACATGAAACGTTACCGTTTTTGCTTCCTCGGTTTTGGAAATGTTGGACGCGCGCTGGTGCGCCTGTTTGTGGCGAAGTCGAGCGAGCTGCGCGAGAACTACGGCATCGAGTGGGAGATCACTGGTGTTGCAACACGACGCATGGGTTGGCGTGCGAGTGATGAAGCGATCGACGTTGCGAGTTTGCTCGCGGGAACCGATCAAACCAGTACGCACAACAGCATCAGCGAGTGGCTCGCATACGCAAAGCCCGACGTCGTTTTCGAAACGACTTCACTCAATCCGGAAACCGGTCAACCCGCGATCGATTATTTGCGAGCAGCGCTACAATCAAGCGCACACACAATCACCGCCAACAAAGCCCCAATCGTTTACGCGTATGACGAGCTGAACGAAATCGCGAAGGCTCAAGGTAGGCGTTTCTTCTTCGAATCGACAGTGCTCGACAGCGCGCCGGTGTTCTCGCTGTTTCGGGAAACGCTGCCGGCCGTGAAGATTCGAGGATTCAGCGGCGTCTTCAACTCAACCACCAACATCATTCTCGAAACGATGGAAGCAGGCAGGAGTTTTGCTGAGGGTGTTAGAGCAGCACAGGAACTCGGCGTCGCGGAAACAGATCCGAGTCACGACGTTGACGGGTGGGATTCGGTTATGAAAGTTTGCGCGGTCTCGCGTGTGATTTTGAAGACGCCTTTAATGCCGAGTGCCGTGCGGCGTGAAGGAATACGCGCGCTAGAACCGAGGATGTTGCAAGCAGCTCGCGCTGAAGGAAAACCTTACAAGCTTTTGACGCGTGCGACAGTCAACGCGGACGGCTCAGTGACAGCCTCAGTTCGACCGGAGCAGATCGCACTTAACGATCCGCTGGGCAACGTGCGCGGCACCTCACTCGGAATTCATTTCGAACTCGACACTATTCCGGGTTTGACGATCGTCTCACACCGTCCGAACCTGCAAAGTACCGCGTATGGCTTATTGGCAGATTTCATCAACGCCGCCACGGATTAACACAAGTCGGCGACAACTGAGATTAGACGTTCTACTTCTTCCTCAGTTGTGTAACACGCGCACCCCGCGCGAATGAATCCCTCCGGCTGCAAACCAAAACGTTCGACAACCGTCCACGCGTAAAAATCGCCGTGTGAAAGAAACAGACCCTTCTCAGCCAAAGCACGCGCGGCGTCCGTGGAAGTAATGCCTTCGATCGTAAAGACGAGTGTTGGCGTTCGCGCTGAGTCTGGTACCGGACCATACAGCGTGACGCGCTGTAGCGAACTCAAACCTTCCCAGAGTCGCCCCAACAGTTGCGAATTGCGCGCGTGCATTGCCGCAAAAACGCTACGGAGGTTTTCGCGCCGCGTCGCACTGCTACCCAGCGACGCGAGATAGTCGATCGCTGCTGCGGCGCCCACCATCCCTTCCTGGTTCTGTGTTCCTGTTTCTGCGTTTTCCGGAATGTAATCAGGCGACGGCACCAACTTCGGAAAGTCGATCTCATTGAGCAGCGAAGCTTTTCCGTAAAGGATCCCGACGTGCGGTCCGTAGAACTTGTAAGCCGACATGCCGACGAAGTCGCAATCGAGTTCGCGCACGTCCATCAAGGCATGCGGCGCGTAGTGAACAGCGTCCACAAACACCAATGCGCCCGCTCTGTGAGCCAGCTCGATCACACGCGGCAGATCGTTGATTGTGCCAAGCGCATTTGAAGCCGCGCCGATGGCTACGAGTCTTGTTTTTGGTCCAACAAAGCGTTCCAGGTCTTCATAGTTAAGCTGACCGGTCGCGGTGTCGAGTCGCACGGTCCGCACGGTGACGCCGCGTTCGACCGCCAGCCGCCGCCACGGGTCGATGTTCGCGTGGTGATCCAGTTCTGTAACCACAATCTCGTCGCCGGGCGAGTAGTTCAAACCGAGCGCTCGTGAGAGGTGAAACGTCAGCGTCGTCATATTGGCGCCGAACGCGATCTCGTTTGGCGACGCGTTTAGGAAATCCGCGCAGACTTCCCGCGCGTACTCTATGGCGGCATCAGTTTCGGCGCTGGTCGGATATGCCCAATGAGTGTTGGCGTTGTGGTGATACAGATAGTCACTCATCTGCTCGACGACGTAACGAGGCACCTGCGTACCGCCGGGCCCGTCGAAATAGGCGACGGGGTAACCGTTGTGTACTCGTTCGAGGGCCGGGAAGGCTTTTCTGATTTCAGCGACAGGCAGGACTTCTGTTTTTGGTTTAAACATGCTCGGCCATGATATAGAATTGCGTCGTAGCCCAACAGTGCCCGGGCGCAATTTCTGAGACATTATGTGCGGGCATAAAGGCCTCATCTCAGTCTGACCGGAAACAATGTTCCAAGCCCAGAACTGAATATGGACGAACGTCGCAACGAAGATCGTTTCTCGGTTTCTCTCGATGCCATTTGGGACGGGAGTAGCAGTCGTCCGGCCCGCATTACGGACCTTTCCGAGAGCGGATGTTTTGTCGACGCGATCGGGGATTCTTACCATGGCGAACGACTGACGTTGAAGATCCAACTTCCCGACGGCGCCTGGCTCGAGCTGACCGCCGAAGTGGTCCATCAAATGCAGCCCGTTGGTTTCGGTTTGCGTTTTGTGAACCTGTCGGACCAGCAACACGAACAACTCCAGGCGTTCATTGCCTACTTAAAGGGTCCCCACGACCCTGCAACTGCGGTAGCGGGTTAATCCTGCCCGCCCTGGCGAGCCAATTCCGCCCAAATCTTTTACAATGTCGGGCCATGATTCACCCGTCAGAACGAGCCACCAATTTCAATTACGCCATCCGCAATGTTGTTCGTGCCGCCGAAGCACTCGAACGCAAAGGAAGACGCGTAATCTACCTGAACATTGGCGATCCGCAGTCTTTTGGATTTCGGCCGCCCGACTTCGTTGTTGAAGCCGTTAATCGCGCACTCCGCGAGAAGTTTTCAGGCTACTCGCACTCGTCGGGCTTACTCGAAGCGAGGGAAGCGGTAGCACGGTATGCCAGCAGGTTAGGTTCGCCGACGGAAACGAAAGATGTGGTCATTACTTCCGGAGCTTCAGAAG
>DASZDV010000563.1:0-12082 GCA_035941575.1 Pyrinomonadaceae bacterium | reverse complement strand
ATTCTGAAGGAGTACATCGCGCGCGGCACTTACATCTATCCGCCTCAGCCCTCGCTACGTTTGGTGACGGACACGTTCGCTTATTGCGCGCGCGAAGTGCCGAACTGGAACACGATCTCGATCAGCGGTTATCACATTCGCGAGGCTGGATCGACAGCCGTGCAGGAAGTCGCCTTCACCCTGGCCGATGGCATCACGTACGTCGAAGCAGCACTCGCGGCCGGTCTGGCAATCGACGACTTCGCGCCGCGCATCTCGTTCTTCTTCAACGCGCACAACAATCTGCTCGAGGAGATCGCGAAGTTCCGCGCCGCGCGACGGCTGTGGGCGCGCATTATGCGCGAGCGCTTCAACGCGCGCGATCCGCGTTCGTTGATGCTTCGTTTCCACACGCAGACCGCCGGCTCTTCGTTGACTGCGCAACAGCCGGACGTGAATGTCGTGCGAACGACGATCCAGGCGCTGGCGGCAGTGTTGGGTGGAACGCAGTCGTTGCACACCAACTCGATGGATGAAGCGCTTGGTTTGCCGACGGAAGCCGCGGCGCGCGTTGCGTTGCGAACACAACAGGTAATCGCTTACGAGTCCGGGGTTGCGGATACAGCCGATCCGCTTGCAGGTTCCTACGCGATTGAAGAACTAACCGGCAAAATCGAACAACTCGCTCGCGAATACCTGGACAAGATCGAAGCGATGGGCGGCATGTTGCGCGCGATTGAGACCGGCTACGTCCAACGCGAGATTCAGGAGGCAGCTTATCGTTACCAGCGCGCGATCGAGTCGCAGGAAGAGATCGTTGTTGGCATGAATCGTTTTCAGGTTGACGTCGAACCGGCGGTGCCGGTCTTGCGCATCGATCCGGCTCTTGAACAAGCGCAGGTTGAACGTGTTCGTGCACTGCGTGTGCGCCGCGACGCGCAGGCAACGACCGCGGCCCTCGACAAACTCGAACAAGCGGCGACGACGAATGAAAATCTGCTGCCTCGAATTCTCGAATGCGTCGAAGCGTATGCAACCGTCGGAGAGATCAGTAATAAGCTGCGACGCGTCTGGGGCGAGTATCGAGAGACAT
This sequence comes from Pyrinomonadaceae bacterium, assembly GCA_035941575.1. GTDB lineage: Bacteria > Acidobacteriota > Blastocatellia > Pyrinomonadales > Pyrinomonadaceae > PSRF01. Next base: position 11,010 of record DASZDV010000563.1, on the reverse strand, counting down.
CGGTGCTCTAAACCAAAACGATTGTGAAGACGAAGCTCTCACTCCTCAGTTACATTCTTCTTGCGCTCCCCGGTCTTGCGAACGCGCAGACCGCAAAAGCGCCTGAGCCGTCGCAATGGTTGCGCTACAAAGTCAAAGGCGAAGAGTTTTCCGTCACCTTGCCGGCAGAACCGAGAATGAAGACGTCTGACGTATTCATACTGAGGCTAAAAAAGAGTCGGGTGGAACGAGTGCTGGAGGCGAAAGTCGGCAACGTGGTCTATCGGATCTACGTTTACGAGAATCCGAAACCGCGGCAGTCGCTGGACGAATTTATTGCCGAACAAACCGCGAGCTCCGACTTGAATCTCACGTTCGAAAGTAATTTGACCGCCGGTAAGTTCGCGGGTAAACAGTATTCATCGCACGACCGCGGCCTGCCGTCCACTGAGCAGTTCTTTGCTACCGAAGGACGTTTCTATCGATTCGTCGTGCGCGGAGCGAACGCGGACCACACGGAGGCGAGCCAGTTCTTTTCCTCAGTCATGCTCGGGAAGAAGCAAGACGGTATTGAGGTTCTCGAGGGCTGGGAAACGCCTGAATCGTCCGGCGGTATCGGTCCAGGTCCATACGTTGGAAAAGATGTTGACACGAAGGCTCGCCTTATAAGCAAGCCGGAGCCTGTTTACACCGATAGGGCAAGATCTAACCAGATAATCGGTACCGTAGTTCTGAAAGCCGTCTTTTCAGCGTCGGGAAAAGTTACAAACATCCGAGTGGTCCAAGGCCTTCCTGACGGCTTAACGGAAAGAGCGATCGAAGCCGCGCGGAAGATCAAGTTCATTCCCGCTTCGAAAGAAGGCAAGTTCGTGTCGATGTGGATGCAACTCGAGTACAACTTCAATCTCTACTGATCACGGATGCCGCACCTGCTCGAAGTTAACAATCTGCAAACGCATTTCCCGACCCGGGCAGGATTGGTCCGTGCGGTTGATGGGGTGAGTTTTTATCTCGACCGCGGCGAACTGCTCGGCCTTGTGGGTGAATCGGGCTGTGGTAAGTCGATGACTGCGTTGTCAGTGATGCGACTGATCGCTCCGCCCGGCAGGATCGTGGACGGTGAGATACTCTTTGACGGGCGCGATCTACTCAAACTCTCCGACGCCGAGATGCGCGAGATGCGCGGCGACGACATCGCAATGATCTTTCAGGATCCGATGACGTCATTGAATCCAGTGTTCACAGTTGGCGAGCAGATTGGTGAAGCGCTGCGTCTGCATCGAAAGATGTCGCGCAAAGAAGCTCGACAGGCAACGATCGAGGCGATGCGTGAAGTCTCGATTCCCGATCCCGCGCGCCGCATCAACGACTATCCGCATCAACTTTCAGGAGGCATGCGTCAACGCGTGATGATCGCGATGGCGTTGGCCTGTAATCCGAAGTTATTGATCGCCGACGAACCGACGACAGCGCTCGACGTAACTATTCAGGCGCAGATTCTCGAACTGCTCGACGAGCTGCGAAAACAGCGCGAACTCGCAGTGCTCTTGATCACACACGATCTCGGGGTTGTCGCAGAGGTCGCGGATCGTGTAGCTGTGATGTACACCGGTCGAATTGTTGAGGAGTCGCCGGTCGAGGAGTTGTTTGCACGTCCGAAACATCCTTACACCGAAGGGCTGCTTCGTTCAGTGCCGAAGCTTACGAGCCTCGACGTTGTGAGAAAGGAACGGCTGGAGACGATCGAAGGAGTCGTGCCGCGGCCGACCGATTTGCCGCCCGGCTGTCATTTCGCGCCGCGTTGTCCGCATCGCATGCCGCGTTGTACGGAAGGACGGATTCCGCTTTACCAGCTTGAAGGTGGCGTGCAGGTGCGTTGTGTTCTCTACGACTTGGCGGCTGCGGTAGCGGCAGACAGTCAGGCCACGGATTTTAAACAACAGTAATGCAGCAGGTTCAAACTCAGGATCAAACACGGATCATTTCTTCAACGCGCGAGACGCTAGTGAGCGTGCGTGGACTCTACAAGCATTTTCCGGTTGAAGGTTCTGACGAAGTCGTGCGCGCCGTTGACGGTGTTTCGTTCGACATCCTTGCCGGTGAGACGTTGGGACTCGTCGGTGAATCGGGCTGCGGGAAGTCGACGGTCGGACGTTGCCTGCTGCGTTTGATTGAACCGACTGCGGGCCAGATCATTTTTGAAGGACGTGACATAGTCGCGCTCGACAAGAAACAACTGCGCCAACTCCGGCGCGAGATGCAGATCATTTTTCAAGATCCGTACGCTTCGCTAAACCCGCGCATGAAGATCGGCGATATCATTGCCGAGCCGTTAGTGATTCACAACCAGGGCAGACCCAGCGATCGCCGCGACTCCGTGGCGAAGCTGTTAGAACGCGTCGGACTAGATCCCGATTACATGAATCGTTACGCGCATGAGTTCTCGGGTGGTCAACGACAGCGCATCGGAGTCGCGCGTGCGCTCGCACTCAATCCGAAATTGATCGTGGCTGACGAACCGGTCTCCGCGTTAGACGTCTCGGTCCAGGCGCAGGTCGTGAACCTGCTACAGGAGCTTCAGGAAGAGTTCAAACTTACTTACCTGTTCATCTCGCACGGACTCGCAGTTGTGGAACACATTTCGACTCGAGTCGCAGTAATGTACCTGGGCCGCATTGTTGAGATTGCAGACGCGGCTGAGTTATACGCGCAACCTCTGCATCCGTACACGCAGGCTTTGCTGTCAGCTATACCGGTTCCGGATCCAGGTCAGAAACGCAAACGAATCATTTTGGAAGGAGACGTTCCGACACCTATTAATCCCCCGTCTGGTTGTCGCTTTCGCACTCGTTGTCCCATCGCGATCGGAGAGTGTGCGCACATCGATCCGGAGCTGCGAGAAGTTTCGCCTACGCATCACGTCGCGTGCATCCGTGTGCCGGGTTGGAGTGAAGCGCCAACGAAGTACGAAACCAAATACTGAAACCTTGTTTTGCCGTAGGGCGTATGAAGCTAGTCCAACAAACCTCCAGGAGAACAAACCGATGAGTGCTCCCCAGGACCCCGCCTTTGAGGCGCCACCACCACCTCCGCTGCCGGAAGAAGAACCAAAGGCTCCGCGACCGACAAAGAGACTATGGCCCATCGCAATCGGCGTTTTTGTGCTTGGCTTGATCTTCCTCGTCGGTGGAATTGCAAAGCTGCTGTCAGGCGGCATCGGTACGGGCGGTGCGCTATGTTTTTTTGGTGCTCTGCTGTTTGGACTGAGCTTTATCCGGTTGCCGCTGGTGCCAAATCCCGAAGCGCCGCTTTCGTGGTTTGAAAAAGTCACCGGCATCTTCTACGAGCCAACGCGCGTGTTTCGCAACCTGCGTTCTCAGCCACTCTGGATCGGCGCGTTTCTAACAATCTGGGTCTTGACGACGATCTACTCGACAGCATTTATTCAGCGAGTCACTCCTGAAAAAATCGTCGAGCACACGGTAGAAAAGATCAGCCAGATGGGTCCACCGTTTGCTCCACCACCCGAGGCGCTCGAGGGCATTCGCGCGAATCAAATGGAAGCGTTGAAGAGCCCGGCGCAACGCGTCGGCGGCGTGCTTAAGTCGGCGGTGACAATTTTCATATTCGGTTGTCTTGCCGCTGCACTGTCGTTCCTCGGCATCCTCGCTTTCGGAGGCAGAATCAACTTCTGGCAAGCGCTCGCCGTCGTCTTTTACGGAGCGGTCCCCGTCATCGCGATTCAGAAGTTATTGGGGTTGGTGATTCTTTACCTGAAGAGCCCGGACGACCTGCATCCGATTCTCAACGCAGAAACGACCTTGCAGGACAATCTTGGAATACTCTTCACGCCCGCGGACCATCCGGTGCTGTTTGTGATTGCGAGCTTTATCGGCTTCACGTCGTTGTACGGGCTCTGGTTGCGCGCGAGAGGATTGCATCTGGGCGGCACGCGCGTGAGTAAAGGCACAGCGTGGGGCGTAGCGATAACGTTATGGATCTTGTTACTGCTCTTCGCGACGATAATCACCGCGCTATTCCCGGGCTTCATCTCGTAAGCCGCGAGAGTTACTCGTAGCGCAGCGATTCGATTGGATCCAGGCGGGCTGCTTTCCATGCGGGCCAGATGCCGAAGATCAGGCCGATGCCGACGCTGGCGACCAGTCCGCCAATCGGCGCCCACAGTGGAACGTAAGAAGGAAGCAGCAGGCGCAGCAGCAGCGTCAGTCCCCAACCAATCGATAGACCAACAATTCCGCCAAGGCCCGTGAGGGTCGCCGCTTCAATCAAAAACTGCCACATGATGTCGGCTCGTCTGGCGCCGATTGCTTTGCGCACGCCGATCTCGCGCGTTCGCTCAGTGACGGAAACCAGCATGATGTTCATCACGCCGATTCCACCCACCATCAGTCCGACAGAAGAGATCACCACCATTGCGATCGCCAGTCCTGCGGTGATCGAACGGAAATTGTCGAGAATGCTTTCCGACGTTTCCATACCGAAGTTGTCGTTTGCGGCAAACGCCACTTGCCGGCGCACGCGCAACATATCGCGCACCTGATCTTTCGCTTCTTCCATGCGTCCAGGAAGCGCGACGGCGAGGATGTAGATGTCGTCGGCGTTTGGCTTGAGTTTTTGGGCCACGGTGAAGGGAACGTAGATCACGTTGTTCTGATCGTCGCTGCCGCCGCCAATGAGAAATTGTTCGCGTTGCTCCAGCACACCGACAACGCGAAACTCCTGCGTTCCGATCTTGATCGTCTGGCCGACGGGCGATCCGACCTTGAAAAAGTCGTCGGCCACTTTCGAACCTACAACACAGACTTCCTGGTTACTATCGTTTTCTGTTTGCGTAAAGAAGCGCCCCTCGGAGATGACTTGCGTTCCGGCCTTTTCAAATTCCGGGAGTGTGCCTTGCAGCGCCACCTGCGCAGACGTTTTGCCGCCGCCGGAAACCATCAATTTGCCGCCAAACCAATTGTTGGTGATGTCGAGGAAAGGAACGGAGAGCTCGATCGCCGGCAACTGCTGCAATGCGATCGCGTCGTCGTAGGTCAGCTCTTTGCGCATTCGCTCTTCGCGCGACATGCGGCCGATGTGAATGCCCGGATTGTATTTGCTGATGTAGATCGAGCGCGTGCCGAATGATTCGACTTCGCGTGTCACTGAGACGTCGATGCCGCTGATGATTGAAGCGATCAGCATCACGGTGATAATGCCGATGACCACGCCGAAGACAGTCAGGAACGAGCGCAGTTTGTTGGCTCGCAACGTGGCGAGGGCCATCATCAGATTTTCGAAAATGTCGCTTCTTATAATTTTCATGGAGCGTCCTGTAACTATAGGTCTATAGGTCTATAGGTCCTATAGGACGATTAATCGGCCCTAAGGGCTTCAATCGGATCAAGCCGTGCTGCCTTCCACGCGGGAAAAATTCCTGAGAGAACACCGGCGCCACCCGATGCAGCAAGCGCTCCCAAAATCGCCAGAATCGATAAGTAAGTGGGAAAGATCCACGCACTCACAACGGCGCCGACGACCCACGCCAGAAAGATGCCGACTGCGCCGCCTATTACTGCCAGTGTTACGGCTTCGACGAGAAACTGTTTCAGTATATCCATCTGACGCGCGCCGAGAGACTTTCTAATGCCAATCTCTTTCGTGCGTTCGGTGACGGACACGAGCATGATGTTCATGATCACGATCGCTCCGACTACAAGCGCAATTCCGGGGACCGCGATTGCGACGATGAAGATCGTTCCGAAGAGTCGATCGCGCAGACCCGTGATAGCGTCCGGGGTCACGATTCCGAAATTGTCTTTCTCGCCTGGTGCAAGTTTGCGCCTGGCGCGCATGAGAAACCGAGATTCTTCCACGGCGTCGTTGAAGGTGTCGTCACTCTTTGCAGTCGCTACGAAGTAAAGCGAACGTTGGCGAATCAGGCCACCGTAATTGACCGAGTAAGTCTTTAATGGGAGGACGATAAAGGTGTCCTGCGGAATGCCGAAAACTGTTCCTTTCGCTGCTTCGACACCGATGACACGATAGGGCAGACCGCGGATGCTGATCTCACCACCCACTGCATTGCCGGCGGGGAAGAGTTTGTTGGCAACGTCGGCGCCGATGTATGCGACTCGCGCAGCGCCCTCGTTTTCGGGCTCGGCGATAAAACGTCCATCAGCGACGTCGCGGTTCTCGATGTCCACGCAGTTGGCGGTTGCGCCAGTTACAAAAACGTCTTCAAGTACTTCGTCGCCACGCTTTACCTCCGACGGAGTGGCACGGGCGCGTGCCCCGATCTTACCGATCTGCGTGGCGCGTTCTTTCAGATACTCGTAATCGTCGAGCGTGAGTTCTTTGTTGCGACGCTGAGCGGCTGCAATCGTGTCGGTGTCTTTGAAGTCTTCGAGTGGGTTAAAGCGTTGGACCGTGAACGACTTTGCGCCGATCCCCGCAATCTTTTCATCGACGTAACGATTGAACCCCTCGATTAGTGACACGACCACGACAAACGCCGTGACGCCGACGATCATTCCGAGCAGCGTGAGGGCGGAGCGCAGCTTGTGCGCCCAAATCGCAGCAACGGCAAGTTTAAGAGTCTCGATAAACTTCAAAGTTAAATTATTCCCAGCGTAGCGCGTCGATTGGATTCAAACGCGCGGCTTTCCATGCGGGCCAGAGCCCAAAAACGATCCCGACTGCCGCCGAAATACCCACGCCAACGGCGATGGCCCACAACGGCACGAAAGCAGGCAGCGGTGAGTATTTGTTCATCAACCACGCCAACAGTTCACCGATCGTTAGGCCGGTAAGTCCACCAATCGCGGTCAACACTACGGCCTCGATCAGAAACTGAACAAGAATGTTCAGCTTCGTCGCGCCCACGGCCTTGCGGACGCCGATCTCCTTGGTCCTTTCCGTAACGGACACGAGCATAATATTCATGACGCCGATCCCGCCAATCATCAAAGCCACAAACGAGATTGAGGTCAGGACCAGCGCCGTCGCTCCGGTTAGCTGGTTGTAAACGTCCAGCAAAGAGTCCTGCGACGAGATGCCGAAGTTGTTCGGCGCGCCCGGCGGCACACGGCGACGGCGCCGCAGGATATCGGTGATCTCGTCAATCGCAGACTTAACATACGCGCGCGAACGCGGCCGCACGATTACGAAGAAGACGACTTCCGGAAAGGGACGGTCAGGATAATACTTGTCGAATGTCGTAATGGGAATGAAAATCGAGTTATCTCGCGATTGCCCGAAGAAGTTTCCCAGAGGCTCCATCACGCCGACAACACGAAAAGGGTTTCCTTCGATCCTGACGTCCTTATCGATCGCATCTTCGTAAGGAAACAACGCTGATTTCACATCGACACCGATAATGACGACGTTCGAGCGGTCCTGCATGTCAATGTCGTTGATGAAACGCCCACTAGCGACGTACTGCGTATGAACAAACTCATAGTAAGGCGTGACGCCGAACAGAATCGGCGTATCCGTCTGCTTGTCCTGATAACGCATCGTGGCCGCGATTTTGCGATGAATCGGCGACACGCCAACGATTGACGGTGCTTCAGTACGCAGAGCCTCGGCGTCGTCCATCGTCAAGTCTTTGCGATGAATTTCGTCCGGTCCGGGCGGCCGCCCAAAGCTCGGTTCAAACTTTGCGACGAAGATCGTGTTGGAACCCAGTGATTCGATCTGATCCGCGAACGCTTTGTTAAGGCCCTGAATGATCGAGACCATGAAGATAACCGTCAAGACGCCGACACTCACGCCGAGGATCGTCAACGACGAGCGCAGTTTGTTTACGCGCAGCGTGTCGAGCGCCATCAGCGCGGACTCTTTGACGTCTTCAAGCCTCATCTTGTGATTGCCGATTGCCGATTGCCAATTGCCTATTTAATTTGATCTCCGAGACTAGCCAAAAATCGGCAATCGGAAATCGACAATGCTTTCATTCAGCCCTCAAAGCTTCAATCGGGTCTAACCTGGCAGCGCGCCACGCAGGCCAAAGTCCACTGATAATACCCACGAGCGATGACACTCCGACTCCCAGTACCGCCGAAGTCACACTAACCAGCAACGGAAATCCGATCAGCGCGGAGATCACGTACGCCAATCCATAACCGGTTCCCACGCCGATCGCGCCGCCTATCGCCGTCACCAAAACTGCTTCGATCAAAAATTGCGTCAGTATGTCTTTGCGACGCGCGCCGATGGCTTTGCGTATTCCAATCTCTTTGGTTCTCTCCGTCACTGACACCAACATGATGTTCATCACTACGATGCCGCCAACTATCAACGAAATGCTCGCCACGCCGAGCGTCACGTAGTAGATGTTTGAAGTTGCTGCGCTGTAGAGATTCAGGAACACGTCCTGTGTTTCGAGCGCGAACCCTTCGTCGTCGACCTCGCCGCCGCTAAGATGACCACGCCGGTTGCGCATAACGGTTCGAACCTGATCTTCCGCGGCTTCGAGCTGCTCGGCAGCTTGCACTTGGATGAAGACCACTAATGACCGGCGCGCACCGTAAGCCCTCTGATACGTCGAGTAGGGAATGTAGACCACGTTGTCGCGTGAGAAACCAAAGATCGATCCCAACGGTTCAAGCACGCCCAGGATCACACACGGCCGGCCCGAAATTCGAATCTCACGTCCAACTGCACGATCGGCAGGAGCGTCTGCGAAGAGGTTCTTCAGCATGTCAGTACCAACGACACACACGTCGCGGCCCGACGCGCCTTCGCTTTCGGTCCAAACACGGCCGGCGTCGATGGTCACACCGTCGATGTCAAACATCGTCAACGGCTGTACGCCGCGAATGCGTACGTTCTCCGCCTTCTGATCCTGGTACTTAACTGTTTCGATCGCATTGGCCGCGATTCCGACACGCCAGCAGGCTGTGCACAATCGCGTGATCGCTTCCGCGTCCTCGTGCGTCACGTCTTTGCGACGGTTGAACTTTACGAACTCTTCGCGCGACTTAATGATCTGCGGGTTCTTTGAGATTGTGAATACCGTCGAACCTTGCGAGGAGAACGTCTGTGCAACTGTCTCATTGAGACCATCGATAATTGTCCAGACCGCAATCACGGCTGCGACGCCAACGACGATGCCGATTAACGTCAACGCCGTGCGCAACTTGTTCGCACGCAAACTCGCAGTGGCTACACGAAACGCTTCCCAAATCGCCGCGATTCGGAAAAGCGGAAACGACTTGAGCCGCGGGGGAAGGACAGCGCGAGCGTAGGTATAGCGCTGTGGCCCTGCATGCTGCTCGCCACTTCGCTCCATCTCGCTTCTCCTACCTGATTCGTTCGTCTTTTTCGATGAGGCCGTCGCGAATCGAAATTACGCGGTGGGCTCGCGCGGCGATGTCGTGCTCGTGCGTGACGACGATGATCGTGTTGCCTTCGGAATGCAGCCGTTCGAAGAGATCCATGATCTCCATGCTGGTGTGTGAGTCGAGCGCTCCGGTTGGCTCGTCTGCCAACAGGATCGACGGGTGGTTAACGAGCGCGCGCGCGATTGCGACGCGTTGTCGCTGGCCGCCGGAGAGTTCATTCGGTTTGTGAGTCACGCGATCGGTAAGGTCAACGGACTTGAGCGCCTGCTTCGCCATTTCGTGACGTTGCGACGCGCCGATGCCGCCGTAGATCAACGGCAGCTCCACGTTGTGCAACGCAGTCGCACGGGCCAGCAGATTGAAGGTCTGAAAAACGAAGCCGACTTCCTGGTTGCGAATACGCGCCAGTTCGTCGTCGTCCATTTCGGACACGTTCTTGCCGTTGAGCCAGTACTGGCCTTGCGACGGAGTATCGAGACAGCCAATCAGGTTCATCAGCGTCGATTTGCCGGAACCTGAAGGGCCGATGATGGCGATGTATTCGCCGCGCGGAATGTCAAACGAGACGCCATGAAGAGCGTGCACTTTCTCAGTGCCCATCTGGTAAGTCTTCCAGATGTTGCGCATCGAGATCAGCATCGACGGATCGTGTCCGTCGACCTGAGTTTGAGGCTGGATCACGTTTTCTGTCGGTGAAAGCGTGAGAGTCGCGTCACTCATTAGCTGCCCTCGCTGCCGTTTGCATTACCCGGCTTCTTCGTCTGCCGTTTTACGGTCATTCCGTCTTTGAGAGTCTTCAGCACACGGCTTGGACCACGAACGATCTCCTGTTTTGCTTGTAAACCACTCGTGATTTCGATGTCCGCTTCGCCAGTGATGCCGGTGGTCACTTCGATAAATCGAACCTTGTTGTTTTCGATGATGTAGACACCTTTGAGCGCCTTCGGCTTGTTGTCGCCCGGCGACGCCGCAGGCGTGTTGCCCGCGATGGTGGCTGCAGGAGAAGCTGCCGGAGTCGGCGCCTTCTCAACGATCGCTTCGAGCGGCACTGCCAGCACGTTGGTCTTTGTGTTTGTCGTGATCGTTACGGTCGAGCTCATTCCCGGTCGCAGAGCGGTCTGGATGTCTTCCGGCAGCTCGCGCAGCTCGAGAGTAACTTTGAACTCTTTCGCTTCCTGCACGTTGACGCGGTTTGAAAGTCCGCCCGTCTGGTCTGACTTCGCGATGGCGAGCGGATTTCTCTGCATGACGATTGCTTTGAGTTCCTTGTCGCCCAGCGCGTCAACTTTAACTTTGGCTTCCTGGCCCACCTTGACGTTGTTGATTTCAGTTTCGTCAACGTTTACTTCGACGTTGATCTGGGACATGTCAGCAATGGTCATCAACGGCGTTGACGATAAAGCGGCGACGGCGAACTCACCGACGCGCGTAGGAATGTCGGCGACGACGCCGTTCAAAGGCGACAACTGCGTTGCCTTTGAGCGCTGGCTCTGCTGGCCTCGCAACATAGCTGCCTGTTGGCTGGCGCGCATTTCTGACGACTTGATGCTCGTTTGTGCTTCCTTGACCGCTATCTTCTGTTGATTCGCGCGTTCCGTTGCTTCTTTCACCGCGATCTTTTGGGCCTCGAGATTTGCCTTGGCTGTTTCCAGGGCAATCTTGGCCGTTTCGAAACGGTCGCGAG
>DASZDV010000562.1:0-2484 GCA_035941575.1 Pyrinomonadaceae bacterium | reverse complement strand
CACGCCGCTGCCTTTGATCCTCAACGATGAAGCGTAGGCCGCGTCACGCCAATGGACCACCAAGTCCGGAAGCGGGTTGATACGCGCGCTTTCCCCGTCCGCAGCGGTGCGGGTTACATCCTCAACCAACAGCTCTCCGTTCTCCGAAGCGAGCGTTGACAACATCTCAATCAGTTCCGAGCAGAGCTTGTCATATTCGCCGGGCGAAACAATTCCTTCCGACTCGCGGCCCGCGAGGTTAACGCGAATCCAACCGTACTGATCGGTGGGCAGAGAAAACGCGCGAGTGTGTTGCCAGTCGTATGCCGGCAACATGGTGGGACGTGCGAGCTTGTAGGTAGCTGTTGCCGGCGTCATTTGATAATAAAGCTTCTTCAGGGGCGCTGGTGCGTTACGTTTGATTGTTGCGAATACTGACAGAGCGCGGTTGGTCCAACTTTGTGAGCGCCACGGTGCCATTCGGGAAAAACCACGTTCGCAGAGCAACGGAGCGAGGAACGCAGGAAATCCCAATGAGGGTCGCATTCCGTGAAGAGCAAAAACCATGACTGTATCCGCACTGCTCGTTCTTATCAGTTCCCCAATTTGTTCATCGATCGCACGGTACACATCCTTCAGCAACGGTTCGACCGGTGAGCCATTGCGTTCCAGTCCATCGTAAATCGGATGGTCAGGCACGACCGTGTGCCAAAGCTGATGACCGGCATGATGAATCTCCGGAAAGACCACCAACGATAACTGCGGTTTCGTCTTGCGAATCAGATCTCCCGCCAACAAGCCCCGCAGTCGTGCGCCCGCGCGGCATGCGCCGGCCAAATCCTCGATGTTGTTTTTGCTGTCGGGTGTCGCGGTGACGAATCGATTTGCAGAGAGAGGATGCGTTGGCGCCTCCCGCACGAGTGAGCGAATCTCATCAGGACCAACTCGAAGACCCGCCGCCGTCGAGTCGTGGGCCCACCATTCGCAAACTTCAAATCCGTCTGTGATTCCGACCGGCGGCGCGAAAGGAACATCGAATACGCCAGTGGAAACTCCCTGTTGATTGAGTGATTTCCAGAACGGAGTTAAGTGATGACCTTCGTAGCGCCTTAGATTCATCGTCGCCGGAAGCCATTTCCACTCGCTGTACATGCCGTGGACACTTGGTTCTTCACCAGTCAGAAAGGTGGGCCACACGGTTCCGCTACCGATCGAAGATGGGGAACGCACCTCCAACCATTTGCCTCCAGCGAGCAAGGATCTGATCGCCGGCAATTCGTTTTGATCGATCATACGCCGCACAAGTGTTGACTCAGCGGCATCGATCCCGAGCGCGAGCACAGATGATTTTTTGTTATTGCCCAACGAACAACTCCTGCGGATTGACTCGTCTTTGTTCGGCGGCGGATCGAACACACGCCTCCAGTGTCGCCACGGTTTGCAAATTGTCGCGGCCACTGACTTCCGGCGGTTCGCCGTGAATTAATGCGCGCTCCAACTGATCGAGCAGCACTTGTTCCTCGGTCTTCTTTCTCGGTCCACGACGGACCAGGCGCGGTAACTTGCCGTTCTCCCAAAGTATCAGCCAACGTTGAAAGACATGCAGTGTGCCCCGCTCGCCGATAAAGCGCGCATAGAATTCCTGTCCACCTTCGAAAAGCGTGTGGCCGGTTGATTCGTACGTTGCCGAATAAGAAACGCGCGCGTCATTCGCCATCGCAAGCATCAGTTGCAACGAGGCTCCGCGGGGCAGACGACCCCACGGCAGAGTGAAGCTTTCGGCGTTAACGCTTATCACTTTCGACCCGAGCACGTACTGAATCGCATCCAGGTGATGAACACTCATGCCCCATAGCACGCTGTTCGTGAGCTTAGCCAGTGAGTCGGGTATGTTGTGAAACGGACGGTAGTAGTGGCAAACAACCATCCCGACCCTTCCGAGCACACCCTCATTAATTAGCCGCTTGACAGTACGAAATGAACGAAGGTAGCGATAATTTTGCGCGACCAAAAGCGGCGTGCTGTTCGCGCCGGCCAGCGAAACGAGCCGCACTGCTTCGCTTAACCGAAGTGTGAAAGGCTTCTCGACGAGTACAGCGAGTTTGCGGTTGAGCGCTGCTTCGCAAGTTGTCGCATGACAATCCGGAGGGGTCACAACAATCACGGCCCGCGATCCGCTGTTGTCCAACGCTTTGCCTAAATCGGTGAAACACTGATCTGGAGAAATGCCAAACCGTGCAGATGCTCGCTGCAACGCAGCGCGATTGACATCAACGCACGCGGCCAATTCGAATGCCGGTGCAGCTTTGACCTCGCGTACCCAGTCCTGACCGCGCGCACCCACGCCGGCGACGGCTATTCTGATCGCCATTCGTAAGGTTTCCCGTCCTTCACGGTGATACTTGCGAGCAGATCACGAACTCTGATCGATCCACGCAGAACAACTCTCAGTGTGGGCGGGCTAACGTGTGCCCACAGTGCTGAAGTGAAAATCATTAAACTCCT
>DASZDV010000561.1:0-4690 GCA_035941575.1 Pyrinomonadaceae bacterium | reverse complement strand
AAACGTTTTCCGAAAATGCGAAAGCCGCTTTGAAGGACGTGCAGTTGCGCGGGGCGCTGCGAAATGCGACGACGCTGTTTGGCAAACGCAGGCGTGAGGCGGCTGCGGGACTGAGCAACTGGGAGGAGTTGCGCAGCGAGGCGCGCGCGATAAAAGATGACGTCCTCTTGCATCTCGATCGTTATCTCGAGAAGTTTGTTGAGAATGCAGAGAGTCGCGGTGCGCAAATTCATTGGGCCCGCGATGCCTCTGAGGCAAATGAGATCATCTGCCGTCTGACTGTACAGCGCGGCGCACGCAACGTCGTCAAGAGCAAAAGCATGACGACGGAAGAGATTCATCTGAACACCGCGTTGGAACGTGCGGGCATGCACGTCGTGGAAACAGATCTCGGGGAGTACATCATTCAACTGGCGCACGAAACTCCGTCGCACATCATCGCGCCTGCGATTCACAAAACTAAGCGCCAGATCGCCGAGCTGTTCACTACTGAACTCGGTATGCCGCCGACGGATGACGTAGCGGAACTCACGAGCACTGCGCGTTCTACGTTGCGCGAGAGATTTGCTGCCGCAGACATCGGCATCAGCGGAGTTAATTTTGGCATCGTTGAGACCGGCACGATCGTAATTGTCGAGAACGAAGGCAACATTCGTTTGACAACCAGTTTGCCGCGCACACACATAGCTGTGATGGGAATTGAGAAGCTGCTGCCGCGGTTTGCCGATCTCGACATCTTTCTCAAGCTGTTGCCGCGCTCCGGCACCGGACAGGCACTCAGCACGTACCAATCATTCATCACGGGAACAAAGCGCAATGCGAGAGACGAGGGACCAGAAGAGGTGCACATCGTCATCCTCGACAACGGCCGTTCGCGAATGTTGGCCCATCCCGTCACGCGGCAGTCGCTCGCGTGCATTCGTTGTGGCGCGTGTTTGAATGCGTGTCCGGTGTACCAACAGATTGGTGGTCACGCGTACGGTTCGGTTTATCCGGGACCGATTGGGTCCGTGATTACGCCGCAGTTGATAGGAATGGAGAAGGCGGCGCAACTGCCTTATGCATCGAGTTTGTGCGGCGCGTGTCGTGAAGTGTGTCCGGTGAAGATCGACATTCCGCAGTTGTTGTTACATCTGCGCAGCGAGATCACCGCACGTCAACCGGCGGGTAGAAGGAACGAGCGATGGGCGTTTAAGTTGTGGGCGCTGATTATGACGCGGCCATGGCTTTATGAGAAGACGGCGCTTGCCGCACGTTTGTTTCAACGCTGGTTCGCGCCGCCGATCAAGGCTTGGACCAGAAGCCGCGATTTGCGGCCGATCGAAACGGAGAGTTTTCGTGAACACTGGCGACGCACGCGCTGAGATCATGCGCTCCATTCGCGCGCACCTGGCGAGGAGTGCGCATTATGACGGTCGTGAAACACGGATTCACACAGATCATCCGCGTAAATCCGTGTCACAGTCGACCTCACGCGCGGTCGTTGCCGACTTCAAGCGTAACCTCGAACTAGTTGATGGCCACTGCATTCTCGTTAACGGGCCACTCGAAATCGAAGACGCCATCAATCGAATCACAAAAGGGAAAAGAATTGCGACGTCGGAAGCATCACTATCCACCAGGGATCTATTCGAATACGAAGTCGGGATTACAGGCGTACAACTAGGTATTGCCGAAACCGGAACGCTAGTGCTCGACTCCTCCATCGAACGAAACCGGCTCGTCTCTCTCATTCCGCCAGTACATATCGCCGTTCTCGACGCATCGCGAATTTACCCAACCCTGGCCGACGCACTATCGCTCTTGCAGAGCCGCGGCGAAGTCAGCCCCGCGATCACTTTCATAACCGGTCCATCACGCACAGCCGATATCGAACTAACACTCGCGATCGGCGTCCACGGCCCGCAGGAACTCTACGTCATCATCAACCTGGATAACTGATGAACATCATTTCCTTCGCCACTGCTGAAACAGAATGGACTATTCCTCGCCCTGGCATCATCCTGACTCATAGTGGTAAGGACACCGGCTACCGCCTCGACTGTAATCGGCTCTTCGATTCCGCCGACCATCCGTCAAATCTCCTATCCTGGTTTGACCTTGATGGTCCATGGTTCCAGAAAGCACGCGAAGTCTTCGATAGCGTAGAACGCAACAACAGCGTTCTTGAGAGTGCAAAGGAGAAAGGCTGGTTGGTGCCTAGCCGCGACGCATATTGGTTTGCGCCCGTGCCGCGTCCTGGAAAACTGATCTGCATCGGGCTCAACTATCGCGATCACGCGGCCGAGAGTAAGATGCCTCTCCCGGAAAAGCCGGTGGTCTTTTCGAAGTTCTCGAGTGCGGTGATCGCGCCCGGCGAACCTGTCGTATTGCCGAAAACGAGTCAACAGGTCGATTACGAGGCCGAACTGGCTGTGGTCATCGGCCGCCGCGCGAAAAACGTTACCGCAGACCGTGCTTACGATTACGTCCTCGGCTACACGGCATTCAACGACGTCACCGCTCGCGACTTCCAATTTGGCGACGGACAATGGCAGCGTGGAAAATCGTGCGACACGTTCGCGCCGATGGGCCAGACGATCGTGACTGCTGATGTCATCACTAACCCACACAAACTTTCAATCCGGCTCACTTTAAACGGCGAAACGATGCAAGATTCGAACACGGACCAGTTAATCTTTGGCGTACCGCGGTTGATCGAGTTCATTTCTGAAACGATCACGCTCGAACCGGGCGACGTCATCGCGACCGGTACGCCCGCCGGGGTCGGTTTCGCGCGCAAGCCACCAGTGTTTCTCAAACCCGGGGATAAAATGGAGGTATCGATCGAAGGTATGGGTGGCTTGGGAAATCCAGTTATTGCTGAACAGGAAAACTAATATGCGCAAAACTTTTTCACTGTTGTTCCTAACACTGTTCGCCGTTGCGACGCTCAGTTGTACCAAGGTCGAAGCTCCAACCGGTAAGAAGAAGTTCACCATTGCGGTTATTCCGAAAGGCACGACGCACGAGTTTTGGAAGAGTATTCACGCTGGAAGTAATAAAGCCGCGAGTGAGTTGTCGGCGCAGGGAGCGGATGTGGAAGTCATCTGGAAAGGACCACTGCGCGAAGACGATCGCGAACAGCAGATCCAGGTAGTCGAGGGATTTGCCGCGCAAGGCGTGAACGGCATCGTGCTCGCGCCGCTAGACGATCGCGCGTTGGTGCGGCCGGTGGCGGACGCTAAGCGCGCAGGTGTGCCGACGGTGATTATCGATTCCGGTTTGCAGTCGTCAGATTTTGTGAGCTTCGTTGCCACCGACAATCGCAAGGGTGGAACGCTCGCGGCAGATCGCATGGGCCAACTTCTTAACGGCAAAGGCAAAGTTCTTGTTCTGCGATACGCCGAAGGATCCGCGAGCACGACCGAGCGCGAGACGGGTTTTATTGAACAGATCAAACAGAAGTTTCCCGGGATCGAACTGGTGTCGACTGATCAATACGCGGGCGCGACACGCGATACTGCCAAGCGTGCCGCGGAGAACTTATTAAATACTTTCGGCGATCAGGTGCAGGGGATCTTTACTCCTAACGAATCGTCGACGGCAGGCATGTTGCTGGCGCTTCAGGACATCGGCAAGGCCGGGAAGATCTCGTTTGTCGGTTTCGATTCGAGTCAACAGTTTATCGACGCAATTAATGCGAATCAGTTGCACGGGATCGTGGTCCAGAATCCTTTCAACATGGGTTACCTCGGTGTGCGGACGATGGTGGAGAGTTTGATGGGCAAGCCTGTGGCAGACAAGATCGACACCGGCGTGATGCTGGTAACGAAAGAAAACATGGGATCGCCCGAGGTCCAGGAACTCCTCCACCCGCCGTTGGACCGGTACCTCAAATAGTTTTGGACACGGATTAACGCGGATGGTTGCTGACGTAAAAGAGTCGCGAGCTTTTTCAACGGCCGGTCTGGTGCAGACCTGGCTCAATCGCATTGGACCGGTCCTCGGTCTGTTGCTGGTGATCGCGATCTTTTCCCTGTTGATGGACACGCCCGCGCGCTTTCTCTCCGCAAACAACCTCCGCATTGTCTTTGCACAAACTGTGATCGTTGCCATCGGCGCTATCGGCATGACGCTGATCATTATCAGCGGCGGTATCGATCTCGCGGTTGGATCGACTATCGCACTCACAGGCGTGGTTACTGCACTGGCCATCAACGCCGGGTTCTCTCCGGCAATCGCGTTGGCCGCGGGAATCCTGGTTGGCGGTCTTGTGGGCGTTGTGAACGGTTTGGTGATCACACGTTTGAAGGTCGTGCCGTTTATCGCGACGCTCGGAATGCTCGGCATCGCGCGCGGAATTGCGAAGTGGCTGGCCAACCAGCAAACGGTAAACATGCCCGGAACGTGGTTGAACGAGTTGCTGGTGATGTTTCCGAATCCACCGTGGCTGTTGGTTGCACCGGGTGTGTGGATAGCAATCTTGCTGGCAGTCTGCGCGGCGATTGTCTTGCGCAACACGGTGTTCGGGCGGCGCGTGTTTGCGCTTGGCTCAAACGAGGCCGCCGCGCGGGCGTGTGGCATCGCGACCGACCGCCTAAAAGTGTGGATCTACGGATTAGCCGGACTCCTTTTTGGTCTCGCGGGCGTGATGCAGATGTCGCGTTTGCGGCAGGGCGATCCGACCGTCGCGGCGGGTTCGGAGTTA
>DASZDV010000560.1:0-3094 GCA_035941575.1 Pyrinomonadaceae bacterium | reverse complement strand
CAGGTCCCACAGCAACAGTTCCCAGTAAAGCGCATTGCCTTCCGACCAGAACGGCGTACCGAAGATCGCGCGGTACGGCTTGTTGCGCGCGGCCATGAAACCTTGCAGGTGATGGCCGGGAATCAGTTCGTGATGAACTGTCGCGCGCGCGAAGTGGATGTTGTTGCCGCGCATGCTCATCATTTTTTGTTCGTGCGCCATCGTGTTAGTGGGGAAGGAGACTTGAATTACTTCACCACCGAGAAAGAACGGACTGACTAGTTGGCGTTCGGGCGTCATCATCTCCATGCGCCAACTCTCTTTTGCGAGTTCAGGGACCGTTACGAGGTCGTGGTCTTCGACAAACTTGATCGCTTCCAACGCGAGGTCGCGAATCATCTCCGGCTGCTTGCCGGGATCAACGTAGAGGTTTTTGACGTGTTCAAGAGCTTTACGCCAGTCGTCGCCGTAGCCGAGATCGCGCGACGCTTTCTTCATTTCGTTCTCGCACCAGACCATCTCCTTTTCACCGATTGCGATGATTTCTTCCGGGGTGTACGGGATCATCTCGGAGCGTAGTTCGGTGATTAATGCGTCGCGGCCGATTGGGTCGCCAATGATGTCGCTGGTGTCGCCGGGTCGGGCGAGGTTTTGTCTCTGAAATCCCTGTCCCTGTCCACCGCCGCCCGGTCCACCGCCACCCGTCCCACCCGGACCACCGCTACCCGGTCCGCCGCCGCCTTGTCCGCGATTTGGTGCGTTCGCGGTTTGCGCGCCTTCCACTCGTATTCCTAAAACTCGCTCTGTGATAAAGGTCGTGTAACCCGTGAGCGCCTGGTCCAATGATCGGTAAGGTTCTTCGTTCCACCAGGTGAACAGCGGGTCATAACCGTTGTAGAACGTGTACCAGTTGCGCAGATTGTTGCGCAGTCCATTGATTACCTGGACGGCGCGGTTGGCAACTGTCTTTTTCGGCTTCAACCCTTCAACGGCACGGCGCCTTTCATCCACGGTCTTTCGCATTTCAGTAAGCGTCGCTGCGATCTTCGCCGAGTTGATGGGCTCCATGCGGCGGCGCGTTTCTTCGAGATCGATGAGAGTGTTCGCGAAAGGGACCAGAGGCTGAATCTCGGCGAGTTGCTTTTCCTGAATGTCGAGTTGCCGTAGTTCGTATTCAAGGTGGTTCTTGAACAGCAGGTAATCGATCTTCCCGTCCTGGCTCATGGAATCAAAATCCTGCGACTTGAGCGTTGCGAGCCATTCCTCGTAAAGCTTCTTAAAACGAGCGCGACGCGCAGGTGAGATCACGACTGGGTACGAGCGCGTCAAACTCCCACGGTCCACCGTGTAACGCTCAATCGCCGCCCGCATCTCGCTGACGTTCTCCGGTTTAGTCCGGGGACGGCTGCCGTTTTGGGCGGGTACTTGAATCAGGAAACAGCAAACTAGCAGAGCAACAAGAACTCGGGACGCAGAAGGCATCGGTTGTTGTTCTCCTGGAAGGGATTTAAGGAGAGGGATTATACATTCTCCGGTTGCGCCCGTAAGAGGCCGTTTGCTAGAATCCGGCTTCGTTAGTTTCTTACTTTTGATAGGACGCTCCAGAAGACCTTCGCATGAATCGAACAACTACTCGATTCTTTACTTTTTAATGGCTGCCCGCCTTGCGGGCGCGCGGCGAAGGCGCTCCTATCGAATCCGATCAACTGAAGTAAGCAAATTAGTGAATCGACAGTTTAGGAATCGCCTTCGGCGCACCGGGGTTACGTCGCGACTCAGGTCTCTGTCGTAGTCTCCATGCATGAGAGGTGATTTGGCAATGAGCGAGATCAACGTACAACTGAAGGACGGTGCGCCAGTACCCGTGCCTGATTCGGCGACGGTCGCGGAAGCTCTAAAGAAGCTCGATCGCGATCTGGCCAAGCAGGCCCTGGCAGCGAAAGTTAAGGGTCGTGAAGTGGACCTCACGGCCCAACTTGATACCCTGCCGAGCGATAACGGAGCGCTGGAAATCGAACCGATCATCCCGCAAACGCGCGACGGTCTGGAAGTATTACGTCACTCGACCGCCCACCTGCTGGCGGCCGCCGTTCTCGATCTGTTTCCCGGCGCCAAGCTCGGTATCGGACCGGCATTGCTCGACGATCCTCGTTACGGCTTCTTCTACGATGTCATCACGCCCGAGCCGCTGACGGAAGCCGAACTACCGGTCATCGAAAAACGGATGAAGCAGATCGCCAGCAAGAACCTGGTCTACCGTCGTGACGAGATTTCGAAACCGGAAGCACTGCGCATCTTCAGCGAGCGGCAGGAGCCTTTGAAGTGTGAACTGATTGACGAGAAAGCGGGCGATGTGGTGAGCGTTTATTACATCGACGGCTCGCCGTTCATCGATTTCTGCCTTGGTCCACACGTGCCCAACACGAACAAGTTGCGGGCGTTCAAACTGCTCTCGCTCGCCGGCGCTTATTGGAAGGGCGACGCTTCGCAGCCACAGATGCAACGCATCTACGGAACGGCTTTCTTCACACAGGAAGAACTCGACGCGTGGTTAAAGCAACGCGAAGAGGCAGAGAAGCGCGACCATCGCCGTCTTGGCCGCGAACTCGACCTGTTTTCAATTCAGGAAGAGTACGGTCAGGGACTCATT
This sequence comes from Pyrinomonadaceae bacterium, assembly GCA_035941575.1. GTDB lineage: Bacteria > Acidobacteriota > Blastocatellia > Pyrinomonadales > Pyrinomonadaceae > PSRF01. Next base: position 465 of record DASZDV010000560.1, on the reverse strand, counting down.
TTCTGGCACCCGAAAGGCGGAGCGATTCGCAAGGAGATGGAAGACTACCTGCGCGAACAGCTCGTCAGACGTGGTTACGGTCTCGTCTACACGCCGCATATTGCCAAGCGCGAACTGTGGTTCATCAGTGGTCACGAAGAGAACTATGCTGACTCGATGTTTTCGCCCTTGGAATTCGAGGGACAGGAATTCCGCATCAAGCCGATGAACTGCCCGTTTCACATCGGCATTTACAAGTCGGCACAACGGTCGTATCGAGATTTGCCGTTGCGGTATGCGGAACTCGGAACGGTTTATCGTGCCGAACTTTCCGGCACGCTACACGGACTGACGCGTGTGCGTGGGTTCACGCAGGACGACGCGCACATCTTCTGCACGCCGGAGACAATACGCGCTGAAATCCTGAGCTGCATCGATTTCGCTTTTGATCTCTACGACGTGTTTGGGTTCAAAGACATCAAGGTC
>DASZDV010000559.1:0-1857 GCA_035941575.1 Pyrinomonadaceae bacterium | reverse complement strand
CCATGATGTAGATCAGCAAGCCTGCTTCCGAAGACGCCGGGCGACCAGTCACCCACGTTCCGCTAACTTCACCAACACCATCGTCAAACGCCACTTGTCCGTCTCCTCGCCGCCTCGTCTTCCAACCAAATATCTTTTCATAAAACTCAATCGAGCGCGCAAGATGGTTCGCCGGAATCTCCAAATAACAAATCTTTCCGTTACCCGTTGTTGGTGGCATGGTTTGCCTCGCTAAACCGCTTCTGATTGCGAACTGAAGTGAAACTTCTTTACCTTCAACGCCGGAAGCAGCGCAGCGTTGCCACCCTGACCCTCAGAATTGCCGACTCGTTCCGCTTTGCCGATCATGTCGACATTTTCCGGCGCCAGAAGCTCCATCACGCTTTGATTGAAGCGGAAGTTCTTCACTGCATACTGGATCTTTCCGTTTTCGATGTACCAGATGCCGTCTCGGGTGAGTCCGGTTTGTAACGCCGTGCGCGGATCCACGCCGCGAATGTACCAGAAGCGACCCAGCAACAACCCACGATCCATCGACCTGATCATGTCGTCAACAGAAACCGGCGCTTGCGAACTTTCGATAATACTGTTCACTGGACCAGGCGTCGGCTCCTTGCCTTTTTGTTTGGCCCAGAAGCGAGAGTAAACAAGATTCTCCAACACGCCGTTGCGCACCAGATAGATTTTCTGCGCCGGCAGACCGCCTTGCGCCGACTGCGAGCCCGGCAAATCCGGATGCCACGGATCGCTGTAGATATTTATCCGTTCGTCGAAAATCTTCTCGCCGAGTTTTGTCTTTCCACCCGGCGCTGAAAACGGACTGCGCCCTTCTTCAGCACTGCGCGCGTCGAAACTAAAAGCAAAGAACCCAAGCAGGTCAGCGACTGCCTGCGGCTCGAGTATCGCCGGATACACGCCGGGTTCGAGCACGCGCGGATTGCGCGCATCGAGTGCTTTACGAATCGCTTCGTTCGCGACACGTGCTGTGTCGAGCTTTGCCACGTCGAAATGGTTGCGCAGGAAATAACCGGAACTCGTCCCGTCAGGAGTTCGCGCCGTCGTTGCGAGACTCACAAGGCTGTTTCGTTCGTAAATGAAGTTGCCGTTCTTCGTTGCTGAGGCGCTGGCCGAGCCGCGCGCCTGGTGAAAACCGGCGCCCACGACTTTCGCCTTCTCGCACGCGGTAATGACGCCGTTGATTGTCTTCGCGCGGCTCGTCACGGAGATATTTGACGTTGCCTCCGCGTATCCGTTTACCGGTTTGTAAGTCTGTTTGCTGAACGTCGGCATGTACTCGCGATCCACCGGCGAAAGGCGCGCGAGTTGTTCTGCCAGTGCGACTGTCGCTTTCAGCGACTCGTCGTCGATTTCATTTGTGGACGCGGAGCCGCGCTTGTTGTTGATCCACACCGTGACGCCAACGTTTACATTCTCGCGCGCACCGCTCGTAGTAAACGCGTTCGACGCGAAACGCAGATGACCGTAGTTTTCACTGTTCACGCCCACGATGGCATCATCGGCTTTGACGTAGCTCAATAGCTTGTCACAAATCTCGCGTGCTTCTTTTTCAGTGAGTAGCATTGCGATCTCCTCGTCGATTCAGGATCTTTGAGCGGTGTTGAGTACGTTCACCTGGCGGAAACGAGCGACCGGACAACCATGACTGACAGCATTCGACTGCCCGGGTTCTCCTTTGCCGTCGCTGAAGCTGCCGCCGAGTTCGTAAGTGGCGCGTCCACCGAGAGCGTCCAAAGAATTCCAGAAATCAGTGGTGCGCGATTGATAGGCAACGTCACGGAGCATCTCGCCGCGTTTGCCGTTCTTGATCTCCCAAAACACCTGACCACCAAACTGGAA
>DASZDV010000558.1:0-4741 GCA_035941575.1 Pyrinomonadaceae bacterium | reverse complement strand
CGGTGAGTAGTTGTCTGACAACACGTGGGCGGCTTGCGCCAAGCGCAACGCGCAACGCGATCTCACGACGCCGTCCCACCGCACGCGCGAGCAACAACCCGGCAACGTTCGCGCACGCGATCAGCAACACACACGCCACCGCAACCAGCAACACAACCAGCGAACCGCGAACGTCGCCAGCCAACTGCTCGCGTAACGGCATTACAAACGCACCCAATTTTCCATCGAACGTTTGTTGAGGATGGTCCTTTGCGATGCGCGCCATCACGGAGGTAACGTCTGCCTGTGCCTGTGCCAACGTCACGCCCGGCTTCAGCCGCGCTACCACTTTCAAATAGTGAGCGCCGCGGTTCGCCATCTGCTCAGGGCCAAGCGCCAGCGGAAACCACAAGCGAACGTCGCTTTCGAAGAACTGAAAGGCCGCTGGCATGACGCCAACAACCGTGTACTTCTCGCCGTCAAGTAGAATGTCGCGATTGATGATGTGCGGATCGCCGCCGTAACGCGTTTGCCAAAGCGCGTGACTAAGCACGACGACCTGGCTCGAGCCCGGACGATCTTCTTCTGGCAGGAATGTGCGGCCCAGTTCGGGCGCAACACCGAACAGCGGAAAGAAGTTTGCGGTTACGCCGTAAGTCGCAAGGCGTTCAGGCTCGCCATCGCCCGTCAGGTTATTGGTCCACTCGATGGTCGCGGCCATGTCTTCAAATGATTGCGTCTGTGTTTTCCAGTCGATGTAGTTAGCGGGCGCGGGCGTGTTGCGCGGAAAACCCGCGAACGCCGCGTCTTCCCAGATCATCACCAGCCGTTCAGGATCGCGAAATTGCAACGGCTTCAGTAATACTGCATTGACCACACTAAAAATCGCGGTGTTCGCGCCGATTCCCAGCGCCAGCGTCAACACAGCGACCACAGTAAACCCCGGACGTTTCGCTAATCCGCGTAGGGCGTAGCGGAGGTCTTTAAGTAAAGTTTCCATCACATCATTTCCAATCGCCGATTGCTGATTGCCGACTGCCAACTTTCGCTGCCATATGCAAATCGGCAATTGGCAATCGAAAATCGGCAATGTCCTCATTCATAACGCAGCGCAACTAGTGGATCGACCTTCGTCGCGCGCCGCGCTGGTAAGTAGCAGGCCAGTAAGGCCACCATGATTAGCACGATCACAACCCCAGTGAACGTCAACGGATCCGTCGCGCTGACACCAAACAACAAGCTCTTCAACAGACGGGTGGCTGCGAGTGACAGCGCCATTCCGACTGCGGCGCCAATTGCTATTAGAATCATTCCCTGCCACAGAATTAACTTTAGTATGTCGCCCTGTCGTGCGCCGAGAGCGATGCGTATCCCGATCTCATGTGTGCGCTGGGCCACTGCGTAACCCATTACGCCGTAAATACCGATCGCCGCCAACAACAGCGCGCCAGCGCCGAAAATACTCAGTAGCACAGCAATCATCCGATCGACGGCAAGCTGGCCGCCGATGCGTTCAGTCATCGTTTGTACTGAAAACACCGGTACGTCTTTGTTCAACGCGCGCATCTCCATTCGCAACGACGCAACCAGGGCAAGCGGATCTCCGTTCGTACGCACCATCAGCGTCATACCGGATTGATACTCCTGCCCCAGCGGAATGTAGATAAATGGCAGCGGTTGCTCACGCAAATCTCGATAGTTCGCGGTGCGAGCCACTCCGACAATTTCGCGATTCGGAGCATCAGGCCCTCCAATGCGCAAACGCTTCCCGACTGCGTTGCCGCTGTAGTAACGACGCGCCAGCTCTTCATTGACGATCACAACGGGAGGACTACCTTCACGGTCCTGCGCGTTGAAATCACGTCCGGCTGTTAGTCCAATACCCATCGTGCTGAAGTAATTCAGGCCGATGACATTGGTGTTTAGTTCAGTGTCTTCGTTTGGCTGCGGTTGATAACCTTCCAACTGCACTCGGCGCCGCTGTCCGCCGCCACTGATCGGAGCTATGCGGACGAGTGTGACGGATTGAACGCCGGGAAGGCTGCTGATCCGGTCGACAGTCTGTTGGTAAAAGACCTGCCCCTGCTGTTCATTAGGAGCCGTGCCTCGCGTCTCTATCGACGCAACGAGCAGATTCTGAACCTTAAACCCCGGATCAAAACTGAGCGCGCGGTGTAGACTGCGCAGGAACAAGGCGGCTCCAATCAAAAGGACAAGTGACAACGCCAACTGCGATATCACCAACACGTCGCGCAAACCCAGTCGCCGCAGGCGTTGACCATACGACGTGCTTTCGTCTTTCAACGACGGAACCAGATTATGACGACTCGCTTGCAGCGCGGGCGCCAGACCAAACAACACGCCGGTGATCAACGTGACGGTTACAGTGAAAACCAAAACCCGCCAGTCGAGACTTAAATCCAGACCGCCTGCCTGGTTGGCCGGAAAGAATCCAGTTAACGTGCTTGCGGTCCATAGCGTGACCATTAGTCCAGCGGCGCCGCCGAGCAATGCAAGTAAAAGACTCTCGGTCAATAACTGCCGCACTAGTCGCCCACGGCTTGCTCCGACGGCGAGGCGAACTGCCATCTCCCTGCGCCGCACGGATGCTCGCGCCAACAACAGGTTCGCTACGTTTGCGCACGCGATTAGCAGGACCAATCCGACCACCGCAAACAACAACAGTGACACGCGCCAGATTCCGACCTGTGCCGACGGCGTAACACGCGACTCACGCACGACGGTGACCGGCCGTGGCTCGTTTGGCCGTTCGAGGGTGCCTAAATTTGTTTCGGGATACGCTTGTGCAAGGCGCGCCCCAACAGTCGATAACTGCGTTTGCGCCTGCGCGACAGTCACTCCAGGTTTGAGGCGACCGATTAATTGGAGTCCACGATCGCCTCGACCACTGGTCGCGTAATCCGAACTCGCTGTCATGGGCAGCCAAAATTCAGGTGGCAATCCGAGACGCAGCCCGCGATAACTTCGGTCAGCTACACCAACGATCGTGTAAGGCTTGCCGTTGAGTCTGAGACTCTGGCCCACCACGGCCGTACTCGCATTGAAGCGGCGTTGCCAGAGACCATCGCTGATCACGACGGTTTGATCGTCGGACGCTTGCAATGTGCGGCCAAGCTCAGGCCTAACACCCAGCACCTCAAAATAGTTGGCGGTTACAACCTCGCCCCTCAGCCGTTCCGCGTCGGTTTCACCAGTCGCGTTCAGGACGGTCTGATCGTACGCCGCAAGATCTTCAAAGACATCCGACTGATTGAGAAAATCGACGTAATCAGGGTACGAAGAACTACCGTATAGACCGCTACTGTAATCGCTCGTATAAACCGCGACGAGCCTTTCCGGATCTTTGACTCCGGTCAGTGGACGCAAAACGAATCCGTTGATCAAGCTGAAGATGGTCGTGTTTGCACAAACACCGAGAGCCAGCGCAAGCGTTGCCAGGAGCGTGAATCCCGGCGCCTTGGCGATCATGCGTACACCGTAGCGAATGTCTTTGATTAGGTTGTCCATGATTCTAGTTCGAATCGCCTCTCATAGGATCTGTTCTGGCCTGAACGTTGATCGTGACCTTCAGGCCGCGCGCGATCAATACAGGTGCGTAATTCATGCCAAACGCGTGTCGATCGAGTTCAGTGGTCGCGCTGTAGTAAACAAACTCTTCACCCGTTGGTGAGCGACTGCGATCCATTTCGTTAACAGCGAGAACAACTGGAACACGCTTGTCTTTGATCATCAAGGTGCCATCCAAAATTAGTGAGTCGCGATCTTTTCCACGCTGAACTCTGGTGCTCTCAAAGTGGATGTCGGGATATTTGTCAGCGTCAAAAAAATCGGACGACAATAGATGCGCGTCGCGGCGTTTATTTCCCGTGTCGATGCTACGCGCTTTGATCGTCGCCCTGACCGACGAGCGACAAACATCGTTCCCATCTAAGACCAGTGCACCGTCGAGTTCTTTGAAGCGCCCTTTAACGTTGAACCAGAGATTGCGAATCGTGAAGTCGACAGTCGTGTACGCCGGATCGAAACGCCAGGTGTTATTCATTGCCGGTCCCCAAATTGCCCGCTACTACTATTGGTAACACCGCAATCCGTTCAAATATGACGCTAACTATTCGTACCTAAGCGCTACTAACGGGTCCACTTTTGTCGCCCGCTTAGCGGGAATAAACGATGCAATCAAAGCCACCAAAACCAATCCCAACGCCACAGCTACAAACGTCACAACATCGATCGGCTTCACACCTAACAGCAGCGTCGTCATATAGCGAGTAACGAGCATCGCGCCGCCCACGCCCAACACGACACCGAGCACCGCCAGCAACATCGCGCGCCTCAACACAAGCTTGAGCACGTCGGAGATCTGCGCGCCGAGCGCCATACGCACACCAATCTCGTGCGTACGTTGTGTGACGTAGTACGAAGTGATGCCATAGATGCCGAGCATCGCCATCAACATCGCCACACCAGCAAACGCAGTCAGCAACAACATCGGAATACGTCGCGGCGCGGCGGAGACTGAGACCACGTCGTTCATCGTCTTCACGTTGTAGATGGCCACACCTTTTTCGACTGAACGCAGCGCGTCGCGCACGGATGGAGCGAGCGTGGATGGTTCACCGTTTGTGCGCACCACGAGCGACATGGTGCCCCACGTCGCGTCCTGCGCGTACGGTACATACATCTGTGGCTCGCCTTCTTTCTCCAGCGACGACTTCACATCGCCAACGACTCCGACAACCTC
>DASZDV010000557.1:0-3499 GCA_035941575.1 Pyrinomonadaceae bacterium | reverse complement strand
CATGCAACTCGCACACGGACTGTTTGCGCGCGGAATTGAACGGCGGTTGTCGGAGTTGCCAAAAGGACAGGGAATTTCGGCCAAAGAACGACCGGCGATTGCCTATGCGCACGCGGGCGCCTTGTTATCGCTGTTGCAGTGGTGGATCGATCGCGGAATGAAGCAGCCTCCGGCTGAGATGGATCAGCTATTCCACCGGATGGTGTGGAAAGGCGTATAACTTAACGTCATCTTTAATCCGCTCAAACTTGAAGCCGAGCTTTTGCAGTAACTTGATCGAGGCATCGTTATCCGGGTTCACGATCGCGAGGACGCGATTGAGTTTCAGCCGTTCGCGCGCATCCTTTAAGACTGTGGCAGCGACTTCAAACGCGTATCCTTTGTTCCAGAAGTCAGGCAGAAACGCAAAGCCGATGTCCGGATCGGGTAGTTCTTCGCGCTTGAGCAGTCCACACATGCCGATCGGCGTGTGAGAATTTTTGAGTTCCACGAGACACAGGCCGAAGCCGTGTCGCTCGTAGCTCGCAACTGGCCCATCAAGAATGTACCGGCGCGCATCATCGAGATTGCGGACTTGCTTGTCGCCGATGTAACGCAGAAATGATGGTTCGTTAAGTAACGTCAGGATAAACTCCGCGTCGTCAACATTGAGCTCGCGAACAGTTAGTCGTTCGGTTTCGAGAAGTGTCATAGAATGCCGAGTATGTCAGAAAAGGTTTTGCTGTGTCTTGCGGTGATCATATCGATCAACATGATCGCCTTCGGATCTACCGATGTAATCCACTACTCAACAACACTGGAACCTGATATCGCGAACAAGTCGGTTAGGGGATCTGTGTTCATCCGTGTGCTTACAACGTCGAACGTAGTCGTGTTCGATTGCGGCGACCTGACTATTGATTCTGTGGAAGAAAACGGCAAGCGCGTTCACTTTTCGGTGAACGACCACAAATTGAGGATTTCGCTGGCGAGAGGCCAAGCGGGAAGGAAAATTACGAACCGATTTGAAAGATGGATCGAAGTCAGATTTCACGGGACGCCAAAACGCGGCATTCGTTTCTTCCCGGACCGGCAACAGGTCTATACCATCTTTTCCACGAGCCAGTGGATGGTCTGTGTTGACGATCCGGCGGACAAGGCGACCCTGACTTTCAAACTCATACTGCCGCCCAAGCTGACCGCAGTCGCTAACGGTGAACTTGTTTCTCAACGCCAATTGCCCAACAACAAGCGCAGTTTCGAGTGGCGACAGCGAACACCGATACCAACATACATCTTCGGATTTGCTGCCGGCCCTTTTCGCGTCACGAAAGAAAAACGCGGTAACGTCGTCCTCCAATACTTCGCGACCAATTACTCCGAAACTGAAGTGCGCCGGATCTTTCGCGACACGCCGGACATGCTCGCGTTCTTCGAAGACCGCGCCGGAGTGAAATACGCGGACAGGACCTACACACAGGTGCTCGCGGCGGGAGGCGTCGAACAGGAGATGAGCAGCTTCACGGCGTTGAAAGAGTCATACGGAAAGCAGTTGTTGGAAAACGAACAGGACCAATGGCTTGGCGCGCATGAGTTTGCGCATCAGTGGTGGGGCAACATGGTTACTTGCCGCGACTGGAACCATTTCTGGCTAAATGAAGGAATCGCGACTTTCATGGCCGCTGCGTACCTCGAACACCGTTTCGGACGCGCCGTTTATCAGCGGGAGATCGACACGTATCGTACAAACTACGAGAAGGTTCGTGACGCCGGGAAAGACAAGTCGTTGGTGTTTCCTGATTGGCGCAGTCCGACGCGAGAAGATCGGACGCTTGTATATGACAAAGGCGCTTATGTCCTGCACCTATTGCGCGAAGAAATGGGTGAGCACGCGTTTTGGAAAGGATTGCAGCTCTTCACACGGCGACATTTTGGAAAGTCAGTAGTCACGAGCGACTTTGTAGCCGCGATGGAAGAAGCAAACGGCAAAAGCCTCAACGAATTCTTCGCGAAGTGGGTCTACCTCAAGCCACAAGTTACACGGGTTATTTGATCTGCTTTCGCGCCATCTGCTCCCTCAATGTTTTCGCAACCACTGAGTCGAAGCCGGCTTTACCGTCGCCGGTCTTCTTCTTTTCAACATCGATATAGGCGTCTCGCTGTTTTGACAGTGACAGGATGCGCGACTTGATTTCGCGTCGCTCAGCGAGGCGCTTTTCGATCTCCTGTTGACGTTGGACCGGATCGAGTGTTTGCAGATATCCCGGCAGATCGGCGGGGTTTATTGTTTCGATTTTTACTAATCCGTTCTCAATGCTCTGCAACAAGTCGCCGACGTAAGCCTCTTTGCTCACCACTTTATTGAGCGCGCGCTCGGCCTTGGCCGTCGCAGGCGCTTCCCTGGAAACTTTTTCCTCGATATCCGTGATTCTGGTTGCGATCGCAGAGCGCTGCGCTTCAGCCGCGGGTGAGTCGCCAAACCCGAACGCGATTACCGTTGAACCGAGCCTCCCCGCGAGGTCGCTCAACTCTGAATCATAAGGCGTCGCAATGGTTTGTACTCCGCCATTCTCCGCGATCGCGAAGTACTGTCCGTTGCCGCTTTGCGCGATAGCTTGCCAGGCGCGCTCTGTGTCAGACGACGTGCCGCACTGAATCGTGTTTACGACAATGCCTTTCTGCACAGCCTTGGCGGCTGTTACCAGGGTGTCAGCCACATCATCGTAATCGTTGTGAGGTGGCGCATCGCCGACGAGGAAGATCACTTGCGCCAGATTGGGAGATGCCTGAGACCAGCCCGCCCTATTTAGGCCGTCAGCGAGCGCTGTTCTCACGTCCTCCGGACCGTCGCCTCCACCAGCAGGTTTGTACTCCATCAATGATGTGTACACCGTGTCCAAATCCTCGGTTAACGGTAAGACCTGCGTTAAATACTGGTCGCCCCGATCGCGGTAGGCCACTAAGCCAATTCTCACCGACGCGTGCGACTCCTGCATCACTTCATTCACAATGCCCCAAATGCGTTCTTTCGCGCCCGCAAGTAATCCGGCCATAGAACCAGTCGTGTCGAGCACAAACACCATCTCCAATCGCGCCGCCGGCGTGGTCAAGGCTACAGGCTCAATTCCCGGATTGAACCACCAACGCGAAAGCCAAACACTGGCGATACCGACACCGATTGCGAAAGTGAGTATGGCTGTCAGGATTTTTACGGGTAGTGAATTCATGGCGAGAGTCTCCTTCGAGCACGCGTCGGACAAGGGGATTGTCAATTAGACGTTTGGCAGCGGATTTCGTTCCCGAAAGAAAGACACGAAAAAGGCGGGCCGTTTTAGTGGCCCGCCTCGTGTCATTCCGTAGCTGTACGCTGGGAATTATTGGTTCAGCTTGCTGGAATCGTCGCGCTTCTTAACATAAACGTCGCCGCGAAGCGTCATACCCGCTTTATTTGCCAGGGTCGCCAGGACGGATTCCAACAGTTCCTTATTCTCGAGTTTGAAACTGGTGACGCCGCTTACAC
>DASZDV010000556.1:0-2314 GCA_035941575.1 Pyrinomonadaceae bacterium | reverse complement strand
ATCACGGAACAAGAAAACCCACGTTCGCAAAATCTGAGTTCTCAGTCATCGCGTGAGATCGTCGAGCTGATGAATGCGGAGGACGCGACTGTCGCAGCAGCAGTGCGACTCGTGTTGGATGACGTAGCAAAAGCAGTTGATGAGACTGCTGCGAGGTTGAGTGCGGGCGGAAAACTGTACTACGTCGGCACTGGTACTTCGGGACGTTTGGGCGTTCTTGATGCCTCGGAGTGTCCGCCCACGTTTGGCGTGTCGCCTGAGCTGGTCCAGGGTGTGATCGCGGGTGGATACGACGCTTGTTATCGCGCAGTGGAGGCATCGGAAGATGACGCGAACGCGGGTGGCGCTGATTTGCAGCAACGTGGTTTGACTGGAAAAGACGTCGTCGTCGGCATCGCAGCGTCCGGAAGAACGCCGTACACGGTTGGCGCGGTGCAGTATGCGCGATCGATTGGCGCGTTCACTGTTGCGTTGACTGTTGTTCCAGAGTCGCCGATCACACGTGCGGCGGAGTTGAGCATCGTTCCCGTGGTTGGACCTGAGGTGTTAACTGGCTCGAGCCGGCTCAAGGCAGGAACTGCGCAGAAGATGGTCCTCAACATGATCTCGACTGCGACGATGGTGCGTTTGGGTTATGTAAGCGGCAATCGAATGTCAAACTTGCAGGCGCGAAACACGAAGTTGCGCGAACGTGCGGTTCGAATAGTGGCGGCGGAAAGCGGTGTGGATGAAGAGCAGGCAAAACAGGCTTTGGAAGCGGCGAGCTGGAGTATTCCAGAGGCGGTGAAGGTTTTAAATACTAAGAAATGAAAGCTCTCGATCTCATCATTATCTTCGGCTACCTGATCGGGATCGTTCTGTTCGGCACCTGGTTTGGAAGAAAACAGAAGACCACCTCCGACTACTTTCTTGGCGATCGCTCTGTTCCGTGGTGGGCCGTTGCGTTCTCAATCGTCGCTACGGAAACATCAACGATAACTTTCATCTCCGTTCCCGGAATCGCGTTTGCCCGCGGTGGTAATTTTCAGTTTCTGCAACTGGTCTTCGGCTATCTGCTCGGCCGCATTGTGATCTCGGTGCTCTTCATCCCTTCTTATTTCCGCGGTGAATTACTGACTGTCTATCAACTCCTCGATCGACGTTTCGGTGGCAAGATCAAGATGTTGGCGGCTTCGCTGTTTGTCGTGATGCGTAACATCGCCGACGGTATCCGGCTCTTGTTGACGGCGATCGTGCTCGCTGCGGTTTATTCATCGTTTCAACCTGGAGCCAACACCGAAACGATCACCATTGCTTCGATTGTCCTCATAGGCGTCGCGATGATCATCTTCACTTACTTCGGTGGTATGGAAGCCGTGATTTGGGTGGAGGTCGTGCAACTCGGCATCTACATCACCGGCGCGATCGCGGCGGCCGTCGTGCTCACTAATTCGATTCCCGGCGGATTAACGACAGCGAACTCGCTGGCAAACCAGTTTGGCAAGTACTCAGTCTTCGATTTTGCGTTCGATTACAGCAAGACTTACACGTTCTGGTCGGGATTGATTGGCGGCTGTTTCCTGACCATGAGCACGCACGGTACCGATCAATATCTGGTCCAACGTTATCTCTGCACCAACCGCGCGCGGCATGCGACTGTTGCTTTGCTCACGAGTGGCGCGATCGTATTGGCCCAGTTCATCGGTTTTCTGTTTATCGGTGTTCTGCTGTTTGCCTTCTATTATCCGGACACCGCTCAGTTCACCAGCGGCGACCGCGTGTTTCCCGACTTCATCACCAAACACATGCCCAGTGGCTTGTCGGGGCTCGTTGTAGCCGCGATCTTTGCGGCGGCAATGTCGTCGTCGCTCAATTCGATCGCGGCGACGGCTGTTAATGATCTCTACAAACCGTTTCGTCCGGCGCGCAGTGACAAGCATTACTTGAAGGTTTCGCACGTACTGACGCTGGTGTGGGGAGTGGTGCAGATCGGCGTCGCGTTCGCAGTTCGCAATCAGCCAGGTTCGGCGTTGAGTAAAGCGCTTTCAGTAGCTTCACTGATCAACGGACCAATCCTCGGCGTGTTTTTAGTCGGTACTTTTTTGCGTCGCGTCAGTCAGCCGCCTGCGTTAATTGGCATGGTCGTGAGTAGCGGCGCGATGCTCTACATTTTCCTGGCGCGACCGGAGATCGCGTGGACGTGGTATGTATTTATGGGAAGTTTGATAACGTTCGTGGTTGCGTGGCTGGCGAGTTTCGCGTTTGAACCCGCAACAGCGGAGATGGGTGATGAAATTTCGTTTTAATTCTCGCTTTAAATCTTGTCTTTTATCCC
>DASZDV010000555.1:0-3826 GCA_035941575.1 Pyrinomonadaceae bacterium | reverse complement strand
GCTTGTAGGCGACAATCCTTTCGTGGCTTATCGACTGTTGCTCGGCAGTGCGCTGTCGTGGCCAGACGGAATCGGCTACACGCTGTTCCATGCCACTCCCTTGATATTTACAGGCCTCGCGGTGCTCGTAGGTTTTCGTTGTGGTCTATTCAACATCGGCGCCGAGGGCCAGCTCTACATCGCTGCGTTTGCGACTGCGTGGGTTGGAATCACGCTCGCGAATCTCTCGTCGTGGTTCCTCGTGCCGCTCTGTTTCGCCGCGGCCATTCTCAGCGGCGCGCTGTGGGCGGCGATTCCCGGTGTGCTGAAGGCACGCTTCGGTTCACACGAAGTCATCAACACGATCATGTTGAACTTCATCGCCGTCGCGCTCGTCAGCTACTTCACTCAGTATCACTACAAGGTTCCCGGCGATCCGATCATGCAAACGACGGTGATTGGACCAAGTGCGCACATTCCACGATTCGGCCGCTTCGTTCCGGGTTTTCCTGAACGCATTCCGTTGAATGTTGCTTTCCTGCTCGCTCTCCTTTGCTGTTTTCTGGTTTACGTCTTTCTGTGGCGCACAAAGTGGGGTTACGAAATACGTGCGACCGGCAGTAATCCATCGGCTGCGGAGTATGGTGGCATTTCCGTACGCAAGCAGATCGTGCTGGCGATGGCTGTCTCGGGCGCACTCGCGGGCATGGTCGGGATCAACGAAGTGCTTGGTTATCGGTACCGTTATTACGACGGGTTTTCGGATAACTACGGCTTTACTGGAATTGCCGTCGCGCTGCTTGGCCGGAATCACCCGGTGGGCGTGATTCTCGCGGCGTTGTTGTTTGCGATGTTGCAGCACGGCGGCATCTATGTCGACGGGTTTTCCGAACACGTTACAAAAGACATCGTGCAGGTGTTGCAGGGAATCATCATTCTCTTCGTTGCCGCGGAGTCTTTCTTTAAATGGCTGGTGGGCAGAGGCGCATTGGTACGATTGAGGGCCTGAGTCAATGAGAGACGTTTTCACGTTTTCTTTGATTGCATCGACGATCAGACTGGCGACGCCACTCGTGTTGGCGGCGCTTGGCGGACTGTTCTCTGAACGTTCCGGCGTCATCAACATCGCACTCGAGGGCAAGATGCTTGCGGGCGCTTTCACCGCGGCTGCCGTGACCTACGCGGCTGATAAGAAGCTCGGCATGGGAAACGCGAGCCCGTGGGTAGGTTTGTTAGCCGGACTTCTTGCCGGACTATTCATCGCCGCGATTTATGCGGTCAGTTGCATCAAGTTCAAGGCCGATCAAGTGGTGAGTGGCGCAGCTATCAACATCCTGATGGTCGGCATTCCCGGTTTTTTGAGTGGCGCGTTTTTCTTGTCCTCGGGTTCGACCCCGCAACTCCCGAAGGACCATCTGCTGCCGCAATCGCCCGTCGTGATCGCGATCGCGATTCTGGTTCTTGTCGCTCTCATCTGGTACGTGTTGTACAAGACTCCTTTCGGTTTGCGACTGCGATCCGTTGGTGAAAAACCTGAAGCTGCCGATGCGGCGGGCGTGAGTGTTAGTAGGTTGAGATACTCGGGCGTGTTAATCGCGGGCATTCTCGCCGGAGTTGGTGGCGCGTATCTCTCGATTGGTCAATCGTCACTGTTTACGAGAAACATGACTGCCGGTCGCGGCTTCATCGCGCTTGCGGCGTTAATCTTCGGCAAGTGGAGGCCGGTGCAAACCCTTCTTGCGTGTCTTTTGTTTGGGTTCACGGAAGCAGTTTCTATTCAAATGCAGGGCGTGTTCAAGTTGCCATCTGGCGAAGATATTCCCGTGCAGTTCATTCAGATGGTGCCCTACGTCTTGACCATCGTGGTGCTGGCAGGTTTTATTGGATCGTCGCGGCCCCCACGTGCTTTGGGAATACCTTATCAGAAAGAGAAGTAGTACTAGCGTCATGACCGAGGGAGTGGCAGGCACGAGTCTCTACGAACGAGCTGAACATGCAGCGCGCGTAATTCGTGCGCGAACAAAGTTGGAGCCACGGATTGCTATCGTTTTGGGTAGTGGCTTAGGGGGATTTGCCGACGAATTCGAAGAGGGGATCGGCGTCCCCTATGAAGAGATACCGGGATTCATGCGTTCGACGGCGCAGGGGCACGCCGGACGTCTCGTGATTGGCAAGGTCGATGAAGTTCCCGTCCTCGCGATGCAAGGTCGGGTTCATTACTACGAAGGCTACTCGCTGGAAGAAGTAACGTTTCCTGTTCGGACGTTCAAATTGTTGGGGGTCAAGACGCTGATCCTGACGAACGCATCAGGCGGCATCAACGTTGAACTCAGTCAGGGCGCCTTGATGGTGATCAGCGACCACGTGAATCTCATGGGCGACAATCCGCTGCGTGGTCCAAACGACGAACGTTTCGGTCCACGTTTTCCCGATATGTCGGCGGTTTACGCGCCCGACCTTCAGGAACTGGCGATCGAAGAGGCAAGGGCGATCGGTACTGAACTTCGGCGTGGAATCTACGGCGCACTTTCTGGTCCAAGTTATGAAACGCCGGCGGAGATTCACTTGTTGCGGAACCTGGGCGCCGATGCTGTTGGCATGAGTACGGTGCCGGAAGCGATCGTCGCGCGTCACATGGGTATGGACGTGCTCGGCATCTCGTGTATTACGAACATGGCCGCCGGAATCAGTGACGAGCCGATCAATCATGAAGAAGTGATGGCAACAGGCGATCGCGTGCGCGACACATTTGCGAAGTTGCTGAGAAGAGTAGTGAATCGAGTTCATAGTCGCGTGTAGGTGAATCGTGAGTTTAATAATCGGAATTTCCGGCGGTACGGGATCAGGGAAGACAACAGTTGCGAACCGGATTCTTGAGTCAGTCAGCGCCAGCGAAGTTGTTTTCATTCAGCAGGATTCTTATTACCGAAACATCAACGACCTTCCGCTCGACTACCGTAACATCGCGAACTTCGATCATCCTGACGCGCTCGACAACGATCTACTTGTAAATCACGTGCGCCGATTGAAGGCGGGTGAACCAGTGGAGTTGCCGCTTTACGACTTCAAGACCAGCATGCGGCTGAATGACACGCGGCACGTCGAGCCGAAGCCGATCGTCATCGTCGAGGGCATACTGATCTTCGTCGATCCGCGTTTGCTTGAGCAGATGGATATTAAGGTGTTTGTTGACACGCCTGACGACATTCGTTTCATACGGCGGTTGCGACGTGATTTGGCGGAACGTGGTCGCACCGTGGAGTCTGTAATTGAGCAGTACATCGCGACCGTGAGACCGATGCACATGCAGTTTGTCGAGCCGTCGAAGCGGCACGCGGACGTGATCATTCCCGAGGGTGGCCATAACCTGGTGAGCATTGATTTGCTGAGCGGAAAAATTCGCGAGAGGCTGGCCAGCGCTTTAACTTCTGTTGGAGGTCAACTTTGAGCGAAGACTTACAGCCGCTGATCGAAGCGGCGCAGCAGGCGCGTCAGCATTCAGTCGCGCCGTTTTCAAACTTTCTTGTTGGAGCGGCGGTAAGAACGGCAAGTGGCAAAGTCTACACGGGCTGCAATGTCGAGAGTGCGAGTTATGGTCTAACGGTTTGCGCTGAACGCGTTGCGATTTGGAAAGCGTTGTCGGAGGGTGAAAGACAGTTTACTGAGCTTGCCGTCGTTGCCGACACGGAAACATTGACGCCGCCGTGTGGCACTTGCCGGCAAATCATTTGGGAGTTCGCGCGTGGCGCGACCATCGTGTTTGCGAACCTCGAAGGAAGAAGTGAAGTGTTCCACATCGCCGACCTACTGCCGCGCGCGTTTGATGCGCGCTTTTTGAAGAAAAGTT
>DASZDV010000554.1:0-5592 GCA_035941575.1 Pyrinomonadaceae bacterium | reverse complement strand
CTGATGACCAATTACAACAACGGGCAATCCGTGAAAGCGCGCAAAGCCCGCGACGATTGCCGGGTCGTCTCCGAAGCGTTGGTCGCCGTGAAGCTCGACGAAGTCTTCAAACAGTCGCTCGATTAGGTCCAGGGTGTACGGGCGATTCGCATGACGCGCCAACTGCACACGCTCAAAGGCGCTTCGTTCGTCCGCCGGTTGAACCGCGTCACCCTGCTCTTTTCCATCTTTGCCTTTTGCCATTTTAAGTTTTCGGCCGTTATCAGACCCGCGCGCCGTTGCCATTAGAGCTGTTCTCTACGCTAACGCTGCAGCCCAGTTTCTTAAGCGCGTCCTCCAACTCGCTACTCCGCTTAACTTTCAAAGCCTGGTTGGCCTTTATACGTACGATGGTGCCGTTGTCTGTCAACGCTTCGATAGCGACTTCGCAATCACCGGGGTTAGCGTTCAGTACATCGAGAATAGAGTCGCACACAGTTGGAAAATCGTCTGCCGCCGGCGCACGCAACACAAGGAACTCATTAACCCGCGAAGCCGCATTGATGCTCTGCACCTGGTCCACGATAATGGTCGGCGGATTGTCCTCGCTTAGTTCGAGCCGCCCCATAATCACTATAGGCACTTCATTCTGCAACACCGCCGCGTGCTTGCGATAGACTTCCGGCCAGAGCACGCACTTCGTTCCGCCCGCCTCGTCTTCAAGCCGTAGTAGGGCAAACTTGTCGCCTTTCTTCGTGGTCCGCATTTGCAGATCCCCAATGATGCCTCCGCACGTGACGCGGCTTCCGCTATTTATTGAGGGCAGTTCCGATGAGCTGACGGCCTTCACGTTTTGCAGCACCTCGAGATAACGCGCGAGCGGATGTCCCGAAATGTAAAACCCGAGCGCCGCTTTTTCTGCTGCCAGCATTTCGCCAGGCGTCCAGCCTTTAAGCGTGGGTGAGATCTCCCTGGTGAAGTCGATCTCCTCGGGCATCGAACCGAATAGCCCGTTCTGACCGATGAGTCTCTCGCGTTTTGATCGCTGCGCCCGCGAAAGTGCCGCGTCGATGCAACTGAACAACGCTCCGCGCCACGCGTGAACCGGCCTGCCGTCATTCAGCGAATCGAAAGCGCCTGCGCTGACCAAACTTTCAAACACTCGCTTATTCAGAGTCGACGATTCCACGCGCTCAGCGAAGTCAAAAAACGAGCGGAACGGCCCACTGTCACGTGCTTCAGAAATGGCTTTAACGATTCCGTGGCCCAAGCCTTTAATGGCCGTGAGTCCATATCTAATAGCTCCGCTTAAAGGTGTGAAGCCGGCGTTACTTTCGTTTACATCGGGCGGCAGTAAAGCAATCTTCTGCGCGCGGAGCTCTTTCGAGTACTTAAACACTTTAGCGGCATCCTGCGCCTCGCTCGAAAGCACTGCCGCATAAAAGTGCTCGGGATAATGCGCCTTCAAGTACGCCGTTTGGAACGCGAGATACGCGTAGGCGACGCTGTGACTGCGGTTGAATCCGTAGTCTGAAAACTGGGCCATCAACGAAAATATCTTCTCGGCCTTTTCACGCTTGATGCCGCGCTCGACAGCGCCCGTGATGAACTTCTCTTCATGCACCACCATCTCTTCGCGCTTCTTCTTGTCCATCGCGCGGCGCATCAGGTCGGCCTCGCTAAGTGTATAGCCCGAAAGCTTCTGGGCGAGCTGCATGATCTGCTCTTGATACACGATGATCCCATACGTGTTGCTGAGAATCTCCTTCATCTCCGGCACCAGATAACGCACTGCTTTCTTTCCATGGTGACGCAGGATGAACTCTTCAACCATGCCGCCGTCGAGTGGGCCAGGTCGATAAAGCGCGTTGAGTGCAGCGAGATCTTCGAGGCCTTTCGGCTTCAACTTTCGGCAGATCTCCTGCATGCCTGAAGACTCAAACTGGAAGACTGCTTCAGTCCTTCCCTCAGCGAATACTGCAAGTGCTTTATCGTCATTAAGCGCTATATCGGACCACTTAATCTCCGTCCCAAGCGACTGTTTAATGCTAGTTAAGCAGTCATTTATAACGGTTAAAGCGGTAAGCGCTAAAAAATCCATCTTAAGCATGCCGGTCTTTTCTAAGTCCGACATGACGTATTGGGTCGTGAGTTCTTCCTTGCCTGAGACGGCGATCGGAATCAATTCCTGAAGCGGTAAAGGAGAGATAACCACGCCGGCGGCGTGCACCGACGAATGGCGCGCACAGCCTTCGAGCTTACGTGCGATCTCAAGTATCTCTTTAACCTGAGGGTTGGTTTCCATCTCACGTTTTAGTTCAGGTACTTGTTCAAGTGCCTGACTAAGACTGACGTTGCGACCGCGGACCGGCGGCGGGATTAGCTTGGCGATGCGCTCGACCTCGGCGTAGGGCACTTCAAGGGCTCGGCCGACATCCTTGATGGCGGCCTTGGAAGCCAACGTTCCGAACGTGATGATCTGGCAGACGGAATCACGGCCGTAGAGATTGGCCACGTGATTGATGACGTCACCGCGGCCGCGGACGCAGAAGTCGATATCGATGTCCGGGAGTGACACGCGGCCGGGGTTAAGAAAGCGTTCGAAGAGCAGATCGTACTGAAGCGGATCGACGTCCGTGATATCGAGGCAATAGGCGACCAGCGACCCGGCAGCAGAACCGCGCCCGGGACCTACGGGAATCGCGTGCTCTTTGGCGTAACGAACGAAGTCCCAAACGATCAGAAAGTAACCGGGGAACCCCATCTGCTTGATCATCTCGATCTCGCTCGACAGGCGAGTCTGATAATCGCTGATGGGCTGCTTCAATTCTCCCCGCGCCGCTAGAGGATCCCACACCTGCTGGCGTCGTCGCTCAAAGCCCTGACGCGCAACCTTCTCGAAGTAGGCGTCGACTGACATTCCCTGCTCGGATTCGGGTATCGGATATTGCGGGAGGTAATTCACGTTCTGAGGCAGCTTCATCTCACAGCGTTCGGCGATCTCGACCGTGCGAGTGAGCACCTCCGGGAGCTCATCACCAAAGATGCGCCACATCTCCTCGGGCGAGCGAACGTAGAAATTTGGACTAGCGTAACGCAGCCGGTTCGTCTCGTTAACCGTCTTGCCCGAGCCGATGCAGAGCAGAACGTCGTGGGCGCGCGCGTCGTCAGGCATCAGGTAGTGCGCGTCGTTTGTGGCGACCAACGGCACGCCGGTTTTCTTCGAGAGTTCAACCAGCGATTTGCGAATTCGCTGTTGCGGTTCGAGGCCGTGTTCCTGGATTTCGAGGAAGTAGTTCCCCTTCCCGAGTATCTCTTCAAACTCAAGCGCGGCCTTCGCCGCTTCATCACACTTCTCCTGGGCCAGCATCGCGGACGGCACACCTGACATGCAGGCCGACAACGCGATCAATCCCTTGCTGTGCTCTGCGAGCAATTCCTTGTCGATACGTGGTTTGTAGTAGAAGCCCTCCGTGTAGGCTTTTGAAGTGAGCCGCACGAGGTTCTGGTAACCCTCGTAGTTCTGCGCCAGCAAAATCAGATGAAAGTTCGCTTTTTCACCGGGAGCACTCGCGGCTTTGTCCCTTCGACTGCCGCGCGTGATGTAAGTCTCACAACCGATGATCGGCTTGACGCCGTTGTTCTTCATCGCGTTGTAGAAGGAGATCGCGCCGTACATGTTGCCGTGGTCCGTCATCGCACACGCCGGCATTCCCAATTCTGCAACGCGGTTTGAAAGCGGCTTGATCTGAATCGCGCCGTCAAGAAGACTGTAATCAGTATGAAGATGGAGATGTACGAATTGGCGGTCCTGCATTCTTACTCCCACTCAATGGTTGAGGGTGGTTTTGAACTGATGTCGTAAACAACTCGATTAACGCCCCTGATCTCTGAAACGATCCGGCTTCCCACGCGGCTGAGCAGATCGTGCGGCAGACGCGCCCAATCCGCAGTCATGCCGTCGACACTCGTCACCGCGCGAATCGCGATCACTCGTTCGTAAGTTCGCTCATCGCCCATCACGCCGACAGTCGAGACGGGCAACAGCACGGGAAAAGCCTGCCAAACTGAGTTGTATAACTCCGCGAGCCGCAACTCCTCATCGAGAATGCGATCCGCAGCCTGCACGAGCCGGATCTTTTCCTCAGTAACTTCGCCGATGATTCGAACGGCCAAACCCGGGCCAGGAAACGGATGGCGCCCAAGAATCTCTTCCGGCACGCCGAGTTCTCTTCCGATCAACCGCACTTCGTCTTTGAACAACTCGCGTAGCGGCTCGATCAGTTTTAAGTTCATCTTCTCCGGCAAACCACCCACATTGTGATGGCTCTTGATCACTGCCGATGGACCACGCACCGAAACAGATTCGATCACATCCGGGTACAACGTGCCCTGCACGAGATAGCCGACGTTACCCAAACGCCGTGCTTCTTCTTCAAAGACGTCAATAAAGACTTTTCCGATCTGCTTGCGCTTCTGTTCGGGATCAGTCACACCGCGCAGGGCGCCGAGAAACTTGTCACCTGCACGAACGCCGGAGATGTTCAGTTTCATGCTCTGGCGCAGTATCGCCAACGTCGACTCAAATTCGCCTTCACGCAACAAGCCGTTGTCTACGAAAATGCACGTCTGTCGATCGCCAACGGCTCTATGGACCAACGCGGCAGCAACTGTGGAATCAACGCCGCCCGATAAACCGGAA
The DNA here is from genome assembly GCA_035941575.1 of Pyrinomonadaceae bacterium. Lineage (GTDB taxonomy): Bacteria > Acidobacteriota > Blastocatellia > Pyrinomonadales > Pyrinomonadaceae > PSRF01. Next base: position 911 of record DASZDV010000554.1, on the reverse strand, counting down.
ACCGCGCGCCCGTGATCACCTAACCGTTCACGGATTCGTTCAACCTGCTCTTCAATGACCGCCTCAGGCGACCAGTCACCACGACACCCACACACAGAAAACAGAAAATTGCGCAACACATGAGCGCCGAGCGGTGTGTGCGCGACTTCCGGATGAAACTGCACGCCATAAATGCCGCGCGATTCATCTTCCATCGCATTTAACGCGTCGTCAGTGAGTGCAGTGACATGAAACCCGGGCGGAACTTCCGTGACGTGGTCGCCGTGGCTCATCCAAACGTCCATCTCTTCCGGCAACCCGCGAAACAAGCGACTCGTCACATCGAGTACTTTCAGTCGCGCATAACCAAACTCGCGATTCGGTGATGCTGCTACGTCCCCGCCGAGTTCACGCGCGAAGACCTGAAAGCCGTAACAGATGCCGAGTGTGGGACAGTCAACCGATTCCAAGAGTTCCGGCTGTGGTTTTGGTGCGGTTGCGTCGTAAACAGACGAAGGCCCGCCCGAAAAGATCAATCCTTTCGGAGTGCGGGAACGTATTGTTTCGACTGGTGTGTTAAACGGAAGGATCTCGCAGTAAACCCCGGCTTCACGAACGCGGCGGGCGATAAGCTGTGTGTACTGTGATCCGAAGTCAAGTATGATTACGGTTTCATGCTGCTGCACGTGGTTCATTGATTGATATGAAGTTGCGAATTATACATCTACTTTGTCTTTACAGTCTTGCGTTCGGAACGGTTTTTACCGCGGATAAAACCGATAAAGAACCGCTCTTGTCTCAGCCACTCACGGTTCGCTGGCGTTACGAATCAAACATTACTCTCAATCTAACGCCCGCTTTCGACAATGAACGTATTTATCTGCCGCTTGCAGGCGGAACAATCGTGGCGCTTAAAGCCCGCGACGGCCAAC
>DASZDV010000553.1:0-8481 GCA_035941575.1 Pyrinomonadaceae bacterium | reverse complement strand
GGGAAGTACCACAGATTCTCAACCATGCCTCTGAAGCGGCGTAACATGAAACCATCTTGCTCGTCGATAAAAGCGTCATAACCGATTCCTCTTGGCTCAGATGGGTCAAACTTGTTAAATGATTTTAGATCGACTCCAAGTTCGCTAGTCTTTAGCCCTTTTTTCAAGCTTACGCCAATCCAAAGCACCGTGCCTTCGCTGATACTGCTGACACAATCGAGATCAGATGGAGAGTCTTGCTCTGCGAAAACGATGTAGATCTCCCCTTCATCAAGCGAATAGATCGAACGGCCCTTGTGCAGTACATAGCCTCTGAAGGGATGGTTCTCGGGTGGTGGAGGTGGACCCAAGAGTCTCTCAACATCATTACGCGTAGATTGTAAGGGAACGATGCTTCGCCAAGCTCTGGCCTCAACTATCACGCTAAAGCCTTGAATCATCATGGCGAGAATCGTAGTTCTAATTAGAAACTTCATTTTGGTCCAACAAAGTAGTGACGAACTGCGCTTCCCCGATCGACCCCGGCAACTACAAATCAAGGCCGCTCATCGCGACGAACGCATCCAACGCTTCGCTCGCCTGCATGCCGTTGTTGGGCTGACGTATGAGTCGGTTACCCCGGTATCCATATCTTCTTTGCAGCTATTGTTTCGACCCCGGTCGGCAACAGGATCGGTTCAGAGGATTTGGTGAAGAACGCAAACCCTTTGTAGCTGACTAGATATTGATAATTGGTTGAGAAGAACCCGCCTTTGGCGTATAGGACTAGCGGCTTCTCAATCTTACTGAGGACAGTATGGAAGTCGGCGGGGGTAACTTGGACCACCACGCCGCTGGCCTTGATTGCGTTAGCTATTACGGCTGCCATCGCTGCCGCCCCTGCCGCCATAAATATATCCTCCTTCACTCCTTCTGTTCCGCGTAAGTCAGCCCAACGGCCCTGCGGTTGAGCGGCCGCGCTCTCTCTCTCAGCAATCTGCCACAACGCAAAAACGGCTGCCAAAATGGCAGCCGTAAATGGTAGATTGAAAATGGTCGGGACGACTGGATTCGAACCAGCGACCTCACGCACCCCAAGCGTGCGCGCTACCAGGCTGCGCCACGTCCCGTTTCACTGACTTACTATCCTGCCAACGCGTAATTGTCAAACCTGCAACACAAACAAGCACAAGAACTGCAAAAAGCACAGACGCGTTCAGCGACGCCTCTGTGCTTCTTCGTGGATCTATTTAGCGCGGCCCTGGTTTTCCTGTTCGAGGAGTGAAAGAAGTTCGCGCAGTTCTGCGGCGAGTTGTTTTAAGCCCTGTCTCTCTTCCGCAGCCAACGGCCCAACGCTCCGTGTGTGCCCAGGCTTCGCCTGTGGAACACTTCCGGACTGAGTGATTTGATGCGCGCTATCTTCGTCGCCGTTAGCCTTCGACTTGGCCGCGCCACCGCGAAGCTCGTTAGTGAGACGTTTCTTCGCGCCAGCAATCGTGTACTGATCTTCGTAAAGAAGTTCTTTGATCCGCAGCGCCATCTCGACATCGCGCTTCCGATACACGCGCTGACCAGCGCGGTTTTTCTGTGGCGCGAGCATCGGAAACTCCGACTCCCAATATCGCAAGACGTGCGCCTGCACTCCGGCAAGTTCACAAACCTCACCGATCTTGAAGAAAAGCTTTTCGGGTATAGCCACCGCAGGACGACTCATGCAGTCAAGACTCTCAAGTTGGGTTGCTGAGCTGGCTCTTGATCGGGCTTTACGATGTTGGAAGTTACGGCAAGTCTGCCAGCGCCGTGCGTCGCGAGACATGTTACCCGCGCGAACTTTGGCGTGTCAATACTTACACCGTGTCAATTCTTACACTTAGCCCGCCTCACTTAAAACGTTTTCTTAAAAGTATCGCCTGAACTTGGATCACTTAACCGCGCAAGCTATAATCCACAGTCCCAACCACAAATCTGGAAGGAACGAATCCAAAAACAGTGACAACCTCGCCAACGGTTCTTCGACTGGCTTCGCGACTCACGGAAGTTGGTTTTTCCGATATCGTCAGGCTGCGCAACCGCATTATGGAACTGCGTGAGCAAGGCGCGACCGTCTACCAGTTTGAAGGTGGCGAACCGTTCATGCCAACGCCCGATCCAATCAAGGAAGCAATGACGCGGGCGCTGGCAGAAAACAAAACTCGCTACGCTCCATCATCCGGAATTCCCGAACTGCGCGAGGCGATCGCCGAAAAACTGCGCACACGAAATCGCATTCCCGTACAAGCACAAGATGTGATCGTTGTTAACGGCGGCATGCAGGGTCTCTTCGGCGCGTTTCAATCAACGGTGAATCCGGGCGACGAAGTGTTGCTCTTCTCTCCCTACTGGACACCGATCAAAGATCTCGTCGCGCACTGCCAGGGTCGCAGCGTTCTCGTGCCAACTCGAGAAGCGCGCGAGTCCGGTTTTCAACAAACACTTGCACGCTACGCAACCGAACGCACCAAAGCGATCTATTACAACACGCCGCAGAATCCGAACGGCGTCGTATTAACTCCCGACGAAGCAAAGGCCGTCGCCTCCTTCGCACAGGATCGCGATCTTGTAGTCGTCGCTGACGAAGCCTACGAAGATCTTGTCTACGACAGCGAGCATTGCTCGATCGCTTCGATCGACGGAATGCTTGAACGGACCATTACCTGCTTCACGTTCTCGAAGTCGTACGCGATGACTGGTTGGCGTCTTGGTTATGCAGTCGCAACTGAACCATGGATGACTGGCTTGAAAAAGGCGACGTTGTACTCCTCAAACGGAGTCTCAACACCAACGCAGTGGGCGGGAGTTGCCGCACTCAACATGGATCCTGCCCTACTCGACAAAGCGCGCGACGAATATCGTGTGCGTCGCGATCTGCTGTTGTCAGGACTCAATGAGATTGGTCTTACATGCGCCGCGCCAGCCGGCGCGTTCTACGCTTTTCCCGACGCACGCTTGATCCATCACGATAGTCGTGAAGCAGCCGACATACTCCTGAACCGCGCGAAGGTTGCTGCCGTGCCGGGAATTGTTTTTGGTCCAGACGGCGAGAGTCACCTGCGTTTCTCTTTCTCCACCTCAATCGAGACCATAGAAGCCGGCCTTGATTCGCTTCGTCGAAATCTTTAACGGATGAACCGAAGCGAATTCGAATTCATCGACTCCCTCCGCCACCGTTTCAGCAGTCATATCGGCGACGATGCAGCAGTTGTTCGCACAACGGCCGGACACGAAACACTTATCACCGCGGATCTGTTAGTCGAAGACATCGACTTTCGCCGCACGACAGCGCCACCGTTGCTGTTGGGCCATAAAGCACTCGCAGTTTCACTTTCAGACATCGCAGCGATGGGGGCTCGGCCGCGCTGGTCGTTGATCTCGATTGGCGTGCCGGATGAGATTTGGCAGAGTGAATTCGTGGACCAGTTTTATGAAGGTCTGAAGAGTTTGGCTAATCGATACGACGTGAAGCTAATTGGCGGCGACACGTCGAGAACAAACGAAAAGATCGTGATCGATTCGATCGTGTTGGGTGAATGCAGTACCGCTCGCGCAGTTCATCGCACTGGCGCGCAACCGGGCGATCAAATCTTTGTCACGGGCTCGCTCGGCGGTGCTGCTGCGGGGCTGAGGCTAATCGAACGCGGAGCGCACCTGGCGGAACAAAACCTCGCTGACGACGATTCGCAAAAGATCGATCATGTGTTATTGAGGCAACTTCGTCCTGAGCCACGCGTCGGTTGGGGAATGGTGCTTGGCGACGAACGTGTGGCCACCGCGATGATCGATGTCAGCGACGGCCTCTCGTCCGACCTTAATCACATGTGTTCGGCGAGTGGCGTCGGGGCGCTCATTGAGTCGTCACTACTGCCGATCGATCATCAGGTGGTGGAATTGTGTGGTCGCCGGGCGCTCGATCCGTTGCAACTCGCGCTGCACGGTGGTGAAGATTTTGAACTGCTGTTTACGGTTCGCGCTGAAGACGTTTCGCGCCTGCCGCGTAGGGTCGATGGGGTGGAAATAACCCGCGTTGGAGAGGTAACAAAAGAAGGAGATGGAGTGAAGATCTCCGAAGGCTCCCGCGTTTGGGAGCTGAATCCCGGCGGCTGGAAACATTTCTGACATTGCCAATTGTCAATTGCCGATTGTCGATTTGAACTAGTATTGTAAATTGGCAATTGGCAATCGCAAGTCGGCAATACATTATGCTGAGATTTCGGAACACACTCTCGGGTCGCATTGAAGAGTTTCACCCGATGAACGAAGGCGAGGTGAGGTTCTACTATTGTGGTCCAACCGTGTGGGAGTACGGCCACATCGGTAACTTCCGCAGCGCCGTCGCCGCCGATGTCGTTCGCCGCTACCTCAAGTTCAAAGGTTTCAAAGTCACTCACGTGATGAACATCACGGACGTCGAAGACCGCATCATCGCCAAGTCGCAAGAGGCCGGACTCACAATTGACGACTACACGGCAAAGTACATCGATGCGCTTTGGGAAGACTTCGACGCACTCGGTTGCGAACGGCCTGAAGTCGTGCCGCGCGCAACGCGACACATTCCCGAGATGGTTTCGCTGATCGAAAAGCTGTTGGCGACAGGTCACGCCTATCGATCAGACGGTTCGATCTATTACCGCATTGCTTCGTTTCCGGAATACGGCAAACTTTCGAAGATTAACTTCGCGGGAAACATCGCCGGCGCAAGCGAACGCGTCGATACCGATAAGTACGAAAAGGAAGATGCGCGCGATTTCGCACTGTGGAAAGACCCAGCGAGCGAAACCGAACCAGCGTGGGACACCGAGATTGGGAAAGGCCGTCCGGGTTGGCACATCGAGTGTTCAGCGATGTCGATGAAGTATCTCGGTGAGAGTTTCGACATTCACGCCGGCGGTATCGATCTCATCTTTCCGCATCACGAAAACGAGATCGCGCAAAGCGAAGGCGCGACCGGAAAGCAGTTCGTACGTTACTGGATCCACTTCGAACACCTGAAAGTCGAAGGCGAATCGATGTCGAAGTCGAAAGGCAACTACTACACGTTTCGCGATATCGCGGCGAAGGGTTTTTCACCGGAAGCGATTCGTTACTTCCTGCTGAGTGTTCCTTACAACAAGCAGCTCAACTTCACGTTCGACGCGCTCGCCGGCACGGAGAAGACCGTGGCGAGCTTGCGTGACTTTCGCGCGCGTTTGAGTGAAGCGAAAACCGATCAGGGATCTAACGACCGGCTGCACGAAGCAGCTAAACGTGCGCTCACCGAATTTGAAGCAGGGATGGATGATGATCTGAATACCTCAGTGGCACTCGCCGTGGTCCATAATCTTTCGCGCGAAGTAAACACAGCGCTGGCGCGCAAGCAGGTGAAGGCTGAGAACCAACGCGAGTTACTCGACGTCATCGATCGCATCGATACTGTTTTGAACATCTTCGGCAAAGGACAACGCGAAATACTCGAGAGCGAAGTCCAGTCGTTGGTTGACGAACGGCAGGAAGCACGGCGCCGCCGTGACTTTGGTCGCGCCGACGAGATCCGCCGCGAACTTGCCGACCGCGGCATCATCCTCGAAGACACCAAAGATGGGGTTCGTTGGAAACGTAAGTAAAACCTTACACGGATTACACAGATTTCTGGTCTGTGTTATCGGTGTTATCTGTGTTTCCACCACCTTCGCACAAGAAGTAAACCGGCAAAAACTCGCCGCCGAAGTCAAAGCCGAGTTTCTTCACGCGTGGAACGGCTACAAGAAATACGCCTGGGGCCACGACGATCTAAAGCCACTCTCAAAAACTCACCACGACTGGTACCCGCAACCACTCCTGATGACGCCCGTCGACTCCCTCGACACCATGATCATCATGGGTCTTAAGGACGAAGCAGCCTCAACACAGAAATACATTCTCGAAAACCTCTCCTTCAATAAAGACATCGAGGTTCAGAATTTCGAGATCACTATTCGCTTGCTCGGCGGACTGCTCACAAACTACCAACTCACACGCGACAAGCGTTTCCTGAACCTGGCAGAAGACCTCGGCAACAGACTACTCCCGGTCTTCAACTCGCCAACCGGAATGCCGTATCGCTACGTGAATCTAAAAACCGGCAAGACGCGCAACGCGGTAAGCAATCCGGCGGAAACTGGCACGTTGCTGATCGAGTTCGGCACGCTTAGCAAGTTCACTGGCAAACGTGTTTATTACGACAAGGCGAAACGCGCGCTCGTCGAGACGTATAACCGTCGCTCGAAGATCGGCCTGGTCGGCGAATGGATCAATGTCGAAACCGGCGAATGGACCAACACGGACAGTCACATTAGCGGCGCGATTGACAGTTACTATGAGTATCTTTTGAAATGCTGGTTACTGTTTGGCGATCGCGACTGCAAGCGAATGTGGGACGAGAGTCTCATCGCGATTAAGCAATACCTCGAGCACGAGTTCTATCGTCCACGGACGGATCAGCGGCCCGTACCCGTGGATGGCTACGACGAATTCTGGTACGGCCATGCCGACATGAACACTGGTGCGCGACGTGCTACGACCTACGGTGCGCTCGACGCTTTTTTTCCCGCAGTGCTCGCGTTGTCAGGAGACATGCCGCGCGCGATACGTTTACAGCGGTCGTCGTTCTTGATGTGGAACCACGCCGGAATCGAACCAGAAGAGTTTGACTATCGCGAGCAGAAGATCCTTTCACCGGGTTACCCGCTGCGGCCGGAGATCGTCGAATCAACGTACTACCTCTATCAGTACACAAAAGAACCGCGTTATCTCGAGATGGGCGAAAAACTCTGGCGCGACTTTGTGCAGCACTGCCGCACCGATGTCGCATACGCAGCTTTGAAGAACGTCGTAACGAAAGAGAAGTCTGACTCGATGCAGAGCTTTCTCTTCGCCGAGACTTTCAAATACTTCTACCTGCTGTTCTCACCTGACAACACGCTCGACTTTCACAACGTCATCTTCAACACGGAGGCCCACCCAATCAGAAAGTTCAAGCGCTAAACCTTGACAGCCTTTCACTAAAAGGCAGATATTCAAGCTCCAATGAGACTCATCCTCCTTGCCACCTTAGTCGTCCTTTTGCAGGTTCCTCAGGGACCGGCGGTAATCCAACGTGAAGAACCGGACGTGCTCGTCGTGAAATTCAACTGGGAAACGATTCGTGCAAACAGCGACTTGATTCACAGCGCGCTCGATCCTGGACCCTCGATGAATGAACCGATCGCGATCAAACCTCCACCGGCAAGAAACGAACCTGACGAGGTCAGGAACAGAAGAGACAGGCTCGAACGCCGCGCCGACATGATCGCGGGTGAGCAAAATGCGCGACAGTCAAATGCGCGACGTCAGGACCAGTACTTACTTCACCTGGAAGTAAAGAACGTTGGTACCAGCATTATCAAAAGTATTGTGTGGGAGTATCAGCCTTCGAGTGAGGCGGTCAATTACGATCTGCGGCAATACGTTTGCAGTATGACCGCGAAGCCGAAAGAGAGTAAGACGTTTGAATTGCTGAGCCCTTACAACCCGGTGAAGGTGGTCCAGGCCGATGCGAAGACCGGCCAGGTCAAAAACGGTAAGGCGGTAATCAACCGGATCGAATACGCGGACGGATCGATCTGGAAGCGGAAGGGATGGTCAGTGATGATCCCTCCCGAGATGACGCAAAAAATGGGCAACGGAAAATGCGTTGCGTTTTAGCCCTACTTGTACTCCACGCCTAAGTTCTCCAACAGAAACGCATAGATATCACGTGTCTGCTCGATCGATTTCGTCGTGCTGCTCGCGCCGTGCGCTGAGTTGGTGTCAATTCGGATAAGAATCGGATTGTCACCGCCTTGCGCGGCCTGCAACGCCGCTGCGGATTTGTAGTTGTGAGCCGGCACGACACGATCGTCATGATCGGCCGTGGTGATCAGTGTCGCGGGATACTTCGCGCCGGGCTTAACGTTGTGAATCGGCGAGTACGCATAAAGCGCTTTGAACTCCTCGGCGCTCGCTTCACTCGAACCGTAGTCGGCGATCCAATTCCAACCAATCGTGAACTTCTGGAAGCGCAGCATGTCCATCACTCCGGCCTGTTCGATGACTACGCGGAAAAGTTCGGGACGCTGATTCGAAACTGCGCCAACTAATAGACCACCATTCGAACCGCCCTGAATCGCGAGCCTGCTCGGTGACGTGTACTTGTTGGCGATCAGCCACTCGGCCGCGGCGATGAAGTCATCAAACACGTTCTGCTTCTTCAGTTTTGTGCCCGCCTCATGCCATTTCTCACCATACTCACCACCGCCCCGCATGTTCGCCGAAGCGTAGACCACGCCTTGTTCGAGCAGAGCCATCCGCAACGAACTGAACGCCGGCGCAGTCACAACATTGAAACCGCCGTAACCGTAGAGCAGGGTCGGATTGTTGCCGTCGAGCTTGAGACCTTTTTTGTAGACGAGGAACAACGGCACGCGCGTTCCG
>DASZDV010000552.1:0-2268 GCA_035941575.1 Pyrinomonadaceae bacterium | reverse complement strand
ATCTGTCTGCGCGCAACGCGTGTCGGTTTACTCGATTTTCGTTGGGACTTGCTGTGTCCGATGTGTCGTGGGCCACAAGAGTCAGGCAGCTCGTTGAGAGACATTCATAAGGACGTACACTGTGCCACCTGTCAGATCGATTTCACCGTCGATTTCGATCGCTACGTTGAACTGACGTTCCGGCCTAACCCCGCAGTGCGGCGAGTTGATGTGCAGGCGTTCTGTATCGGCAGTCCTGAGATGACGCCGCACGTTGTGGCCCAACAGCTGCTGCCGCCAGGCGATCAACGAGTGCTGAATCTGCCGTTGGAACGCGGCAACTACCGGTTGCGGGCGTTCGAATTGCCGGGGTCGCAGGACGTCAATGTCTCGCCGCAAGGCGTGAGTGAGACGCAAATCGCGATTTCACGTGCTGGATGGCCGAGGGAGACGCTGCGTGTTAATGAGCGGGTTTCGCTGGCGTTGCAGAATCAGACTGATTCCGAACAGTTGTTGATTCTCGAACGCATGGCGTGGAGCGATCAGGCAACGACAGCAGCGGAAGTCACGGCGTTGCAGATGTTCCGCGACCTGTTTGCGGCTGAGGCGTTGAGGCCTGGCGAACAGATCTCAGTTGGCACGTTGACGGTGCTCTTCACGGATTTGCGCGACTCGACGAAGCTCTATCGTGAGATTGGCGACGCGACCGCGTTTGGACGTGTGATGACCCACTTCGATGTGTTGCGGAAAGAGATCGCTGAGCACGACGGCGCAGTGGTGAAGACGATTGGCGACGCGATCATGGCTGTGTTTCGTTGTGCTGCTGACGGGCTCGTCGCAATGCTTGAAGCGCAACGTAAACTGGCGCAACCGGCGGAAGGCATGATGCCGTTGCAGTTGAAGGCTGGGCTGCACACTGGTCCATGCATCGCGGTGACGCTGAACGATCGTCTCGATTACTTCGGTTCGACCGTGAATCTGGCGGCTCGTTTGGAAGCGCTCTCGTCCGGCAGCGACGTGATAATCTCGCGTTCTGTTTTTGAAGACGTGCAGGTACGTGAGTTACTCGATGCGAAGCAACTATCGGCTGTTGAGTTCGACATGTCATTGAAAGGTTTTGAAAATGAGCGATTCGAGTTGTGGCGAATCAGCGAATACAGATGAGTGCCCTTCTAGCTGCCCAGGAAGTTTCCAAGATCTACCAGATGGGCCAGAACAGTGTGGCGGCCCTCGACAACGTCTCTCTTGAAATTCACGAAGGCGAGTTTGTCGCCATTCAGGGAACTTCCGGCTCCGGCAAATCTACTCTACTCAACATGCTTGGCGGACTCGATCATCCGACGAAGGGTGACGTGTACTTTGCGTCCAAGCCGCTCGGACCGTTTTCAAAGAAAGAGATGGCCCGCTACCGGCGTTTCTCAGTCGGCATGATCTTTCAGAACTTCAACCTGATTCCGACGATGACGGCGCGTGAAAACGTGTCGCTTGCGCTTGCGTTCGGTGGCCTGCGTGGACAGCAGCGGCGCGCGCGTTCGAGTGAGTTGCTCGCGAGAGTTGGTCTCGGTGATCGTTTGTCTCACAAACCGTCTGAACTCTCGGGCGGTGAACAGCAAAGGGTCGCAATTGCGCGCGCGCTGGCAAACAATCCGAAGGTGCTGCTGGCCGACGAACCTACCGGAAATCTCGATTCAATTCGCGCTCACGAGCTGCTGGGACTATTGCGTGAAATGGTTAATAAGGACGCGTTGACGATCGTGATGGTGACGCACGATCACGAACTCGCCAACAGCTTTGCCGATCGTATTGTGTTTATGAAGGACGGAAAGATCTCGAATGGAGGCTCCCATGTCGAACCCCGCTAGCCAGATGACTCTTGAAGCTCTTCGGTCGGTGCCGCTGTTCGCGTCACTCGACGACGATGCAGCCACCAATTTGCGCAACCTGCTCTCCGAAAAGACTGTCCCGCAGAACACACGTCTCTTCAGACAGGGAGACACTGGTGACGCGATGTACCTAATTGAGAGTGGACGCGTCCGGATCAGCATTCGTGATGACGACAAGCAGGAAGTGACGTTGGCTGAGTTGGCCCAGGGAGACTTTTTCGGCGAGATGTCGATCATCGACGGGCGGCAGCGTTCGGCGGATGCCCAGGTCATTGAAGAGTCGCGGCTCGCCGTTCTTTCACGCGATGCGTTTCTTTCGTTTGTGAGAAAGAAACCTGACGTTGCGCTCGAGATGTTGAGTGCGTTGACAGACCGTTTACGGCGCACCGACGAACTGTTGCGATCG
>DASZDV010000551.1:0-2731 GCA_035941575.1 Pyrinomonadaceae bacterium | reverse complement strand
CCCGCCGGACCCTGTGACGGGTTCAATTTTTTCAGCGACAGTGAACAACTGAAACGGCATCTGATCGTCCATGTCTTTGCCACGATCGCTGACGTGAACATCCTGGAAGACTTCCCATGGTCCGGCAAAGTCGATCACCGTAACTCCTTCGGAGATCGCAACCGCAACAGGAATCTTTCCCTTCGCGGGAGGCGTGAGCTTGTTGCTGTCCACGGGCATTGGCGGCAACCACAGAAAATCGCGTGCGATCGACCCGGGTACGCATGCGGCAGCGGCAAGCACGCTTAGACTCGCGGTCTGGTGCATAAACTCTCTTCTCTTCATTTTTTCCTCCGAGTAATACAGGATTTCGATTTGAAGTGTGTTGGGAGACTGAGACGCAGGTGAGTCTACTGCAAAAGTTGCGTGTGAGATCTTACTTTGTCGCAGACTGGCAGAACGAAGGTGTGAGGCGCCTGTTTCGAGTGATAATCCGTGGCTAGTACTTCGCCACGCGCGGATCGACGTCGTCAGACCACGCCGTAATTCCGCCCTTCAGGTTGATCAGACGGCCCTGAAACCCCGCCCGCTTCAGGGCCTCGATCGCTTTCGCACTTCGCACGCCGCCTTTGCAGTGCACGATTGTTTCAACCTCCGGATCGATCTCGTTCATCCGCGTGACCACATGACCGAGCGGAATCAGTTTCGTTCCGGGAATGCGCGCGATCTCAAACTCGTGCGGCTCGCGCACGTCGACGATCTGAATCTTGTCACCACGCAAACGCCGCGCGTTTAGTTCGCTCGCGGTGATCTCTTCGAGTTTCGAATCAGGGGGCGGAAGCTGGTGCGGAGCGACTCCGCAGAACTCCTCGTAGTCGATTAGTTTCGTGATCGTCGGATTCTCGCCGCATACAGGGCACTTCGGATCCTTTCGCAGTTTGAACTCGCGAAACTTCATCGGCCACGCGTCAAACAGCAACAAACGATTGATCAGAAGACCGTCCGCACCCAGAATTATTTTGATCGTTTCATTCGCCTGAATCGCGCCGACGATTCCCGGCAGCACTCCGAGTACGCCGCCTTCCGCGCACGACGGCACGAGACCCGGCGGCGGCGGCTCCGGATACAGGCAGCGATAACAGGCGCCCTTCTCCGCCCAGAACACGCTTGCCTGCCCTTCGAACCTGAAGATCGAACCGTAGACGTTTGGCTTGCGGCTCAGGACGCACGCGTCGTTAACAAGGTACCGCGTCGGAAAGTTGTCGGTGCCGTCAACGATGATGTCGTAGTTGGGAAAGAGCTGCATCGCGTTGTGACTGGTCAAGCGCGATTCGTGTGTTTCGATCTCAATGTGTGGATTGATGTCACGCAGGCGATCGCGCGCCGATTCGATCTTGCGCCGTCCCAGGTCTTTCGTGCCGTGAATGATCTGCCGTTGCAGGTTCGACTCTTCAACCACGTCGAAATCCACAATACCGATTCGTCCCACGCCGGCAGCAGCAAGATACATTCCCACAGGCGCGCCCAAACCTCCCGTTCCGATCATCAGCACGCTCGAAGCTTTCAGTTTTCGCTGACCCTGCATGCCGACTTCCGGCATGATCAAGTGACGGCTGTAACGCAGAATCTCCTCGTGCGACAACTCCGGCAATTTTTCGCCCACCTCCGATTCCACCACTGCGCCCCCCGCAATCGATGGAACAATCATGATTGTGTCGCCGTCTTTTACGGGCGTCTCCGGTCCTGAGGCGTGGCGAATGTCTTCGTCGTTGAGGTAAACGTTGACGAAGTTGCGCAAGACGTTCTGGTCGTTGAACAAATGCCGGCGTAACGCAGCGTGCGTTGACGTGAGTAGATCGAGCGCCTCACCCGCGGTCCTGGCCTCAACGGTGATCTGCGACTGGCCGCCGGCGAACTGGCGCAACGGCGCCGGGATAGTGATTGTTACTGGCATTTGATTTCCTCCTGGTTGAAGCGCGAACGATCGGGTTCCTGTTCCCATGAGAAGAGATCGTTGGCCCGATCGGCGCTCGTCGATACGATGATGTATGAATACGTGGGCCAGGCGTGCTCGAGGTCGTATTGCGACGGCACTGCCGGCGAATCCGGGTGCGAATGATAAAAACCGACGACTTCCAAATCGTGTTGGCGTGCGTAACGCTCGCCTTTCATCAGCTCTTCAGGCGTGATTAGGAAGCGGTTGCGTTTCGCGCTCTCTTCGCGCGCGTTTGAGATCGCATAAGTCTCAGTTACAAACTTCCCTCCAGCGCGGAAACGCCCGAGCAGCAAACCGCAACACTCATACGGATAATCGCGAACGCCGTGTTCGCGAATTTCGCCTAGTTGCTTTTCGGCAATGGTGATCATGCGGAGAGTGCCTGTTCGATATCGGCGATGATGTCGTCGATACTTTCAATGCCGACTGAAATGCGCACCAGGCCGTCGACGATTCCCAGCTCCTGTCTGCGTGTCGGAAGCAGATCACGATGTGAAGCCGTCGCCGGGTGCAGCACACTTGTAAACACATCGCCGAGGCTCGTCGAGCGCACGCACAACTGCAATGCGTCCATGAAGCGAAAGGCCGCGTCACGCGTGCCATCGCGCAACTCAATCGAAACGAGCGCGCCGAGATTGGGGTAATGAATCTGAGCGATGCGTGCGTTTTCGCTTAAGTGACTTGCTAAACGCCGCGCGTTCTCGCACTGTCGTTCCATTCGCACAGAGAGCGTATTCAACCCTCGCAAGATCTGAT
>DASZDV010000550.1:0-2861 GCA_035941575.1 Pyrinomonadaceae bacterium | reverse complement strand
AAACGGTTTCGGACAACCTCGCTCTCGAAGTCAAGAAAACTTTCGATTTCTATCGTGCGACTGCACAGGAAAGCGATGCGTCGATTCAGAAGATCCTTTTGGCAGGTGGCGGATCGAAGCTACCTGGTCTACCAGAATTCTTAGGCAGACGATTCGAGATTCCGGTCGAGGTCTTCGATCCCTTCCGGCAGATTGAAGTGGATGCACGGAAGTTTGATCCGGATTACATGCGAGAAATAGTTCCGGAGATGGCAGTTGCTGTCGGTCTGGCGCTGAGAGGAGTTGAAGCATGATTAAGATAAACCTGCTCGAGTCGGTTACGGATCGGCCACAGGGCGTCGCGCTGGTTGAAGACAAAGTTGCCAGCCCGCGCATGCAGACGTTGTTGCTGGCGCTTACCGTGTTCGGCTTGATGTTTGTCGCGATGGGCTACGACTACGTCAGCGCTAACATGGCCCACACCGCCGCGCAAAAAGAACTCGACAACCAGAAGCGGATCAACCAGCAGATGCTCGCGATTCAGAAAGAGCAGATGGAACTCGAGAAGAAGACGCAGGAGATCCAGGCGCGTATCGATGCGATCAAGAAACTCCGCGAATCGCAACAGGGGCCGAGTGCTGTGCTTCAGGAGATCAAGGCGCGTTTTGACGCAGTTCCCGGTCTTTATCTGACCAGCATCGAAAACAAAGACGGTGAAGTGACGATCAAGGGTGAGTCGCCCAACGAGTACTCGGTGACGAAGTTTGGCCAGAGCCTTGAATTCTCCGGCGGCCTATTCAGCAACCTCAACATCGAGACGCAGAGAACAGAGGCGAAGGAATCGGCGGACAAAACAGCGACCTCAGCGCCGATCGATCCCACTGCCGAAAAACCCGAAGTAGTCGTGTTCGTAGTGAAGGCAAACTTCGGCAACTCCTCGAAGCCGCAATCCCAACCCAGTCCTGCCCCCGCGAATCAAGTCGCGATGAAGAAGTAGTCACAGCTCGCGCAGACCTCTTGAATAAAGGATCAATGAAATGAAACTCGGCAAGCTTCCAAATCTTCCCTGGTACCTGCGACTCGTCGTCTTCATGATGATTGGCGGCGCGCTGTACGCGGGGTTCTGGTATTTCGTTACGAGCGGAACCCGCGCTTCGACCAAGACCATGGAGGATGACATTGCAAAGTTGCGACCGAAGAATGCGCAGGCGCAGATCGTTTCGCAGAACCTCAACAACTTCAAAGCGAACTACAAGGCGCGCGAGGAAGAGTATGCAGAGTTGAAAGCGCTGTTGCCCGAACAACGCGAATTGACAATGGTGTTGCAGGGAATCCAGGACCGTGCGCGCACCAATGGCCTCGTGCTCAGCAAATTCAATCCGAAGGAAGACATTCAGCAGGATAACTACAGTGGCAAGAAGATCGAAGTCAGCGTAGTCAGTGGTTTTGCCGGCCTGCGCGCCTTCTTCGAACAGTTGGCCCACTATCAACGGATCGTTTCCATTTCAAACTTCGAGCTCAGGCAACTCGAAAAGCAATCGGCGAACAAGACGGTCGATGCGAAGTTCGATCTGACTGCGTACTACGTTTCATCTGAACGTTTGCAGGGTCAACCGCAGCCCACTAATGCCAAGGGCGCCGGCGGTGGCTCAACTTCGGTTCCGGCTCCTGTTCCTGCTCAACCTGCGAAATAGTTAAAGAGAATCATCATGAAGCACGACAAGAAAACCCTTCCATCGAAAGTTCGGTTTACGGCTTCACTTCTTGCGGCCGTGTTGCTTGCTATTAGTGGTGTGCTCGTAACAGCAGTGGCCCAGGAACAGCAGACGCAGGAACAGCAGCCGCAGAAGCCCGCAACGAAGCGAGTCGTTTCGGGTGGCCGCGATCCGTTCAGAAAGTACGAACCACCGCGCCCGACGGTCAAACGCGTGGTCGGTCAGTCGCCTATTCCGTCGATTGAAGCCAGAATTAGTACCTACAAGGCGCAGAAGGTTGCCGCGATGAACGCGCGCATGCCGGCGCCAAAGCCCACCACCGCTTTGTTGCTCAGCGAAATCCAGGTGATCGGAATCTCGCGCACGCCGCGAGGATATGCCGCGATCGTTGAAGCAACGCCAATCAAACTTTCCTACGTGATCTATCCGGGCGAGCCGTTCTATGACGGTCAGTTGGTCGCAATCGAAGACAATCGCCTGGTGTTCCGTCGTGAAACCGTGTTCACCGATGGTCGTCGCGAGAGAAGTGTCGAATACAAGCCCCTGCGACAACCAAGCCCGGTGAATTCATTGCCCGCGCCCACCGGAGCCGCCTCCAGTCAATCAGTAGCGACTGTGAAGCCGTAACTACTTTTTGGTTTGGTTTCCTGAACCAGACCGTTACCGCGCTGGTGTTCTTCGTTCGGAAAAACACCGGCGCTCTTTTGACAATTACCAGAACTGGTCGCGTTTAGTGCGGCGCGCGCTTTAGTTGCCCCGGCAATCGAGCGTAGTGCGTGGCGGCGAGTTCTGCGAAGAATTTCCCTAAGGAGGGAACGATGTCTTATCAGCCTCGAGTTAGATCAGCCATCTGGACCACGCTCGTCCTGCTGTTTGTAGCGGTTTCCGCTACAGCCGCTTTGGCTGCCCCCAAGTTTGCCGACGTTATTCGTGTCGACGAGCAGAACTCAGCCCAGCAGAATCTTGCTGCAATGCCGACTCCGACCCCGCCCGTCGGCATGTCACGCGGTGGCGAGAAGCAATCGGAGCAGGGTCGAAAATACGGCGAACCCGGATTCATCGGCGAACCGATCAACCTGAACGTTGTCAACGCCGACATCCGCGACATCCTCAACTACATCACCGAACAGTATGGCGTGAACTTCGTCATCGACGCTTCGGTTGGTG
>DASZDV010000549.1:0-2278 GCA_035941575.1 Pyrinomonadaceae bacterium | reverse complement strand
AGGTCTGCTCGCGGACGAGAGTTCGCTTACAGCTCGTTACCTGCGAGGCGAAGCCGAGATCAAAGAGCCTCGACAACGTCGCACGATGCAGAAACGGCGCATTACGATCCAGGGCGCCGCGGAGCACAATCTCAAATCGATCGACGTCGAGCTCCCGCTCGACATGCTCGTCTGCGTCACCGGCGTGAGCGGCTCCGGAAAGTCCACACTGATTCACGACTGTCTCTACGCCGGGATCAAGAAACAACGCGGCGAATGGCAAGGGCATGTTGGCGCTTTTCAGAAGCTCGAAGGCGGGCAACTCATCGACGACGTGATCCTCGTCGACCAATCGCCGATCGGGCGCACGCCACGTTCGAATCCAGTGACTTACATTAAGGTTTACGACGCGATTCGCGAAGTCTTCTCCGCGACGCGTGAAGGGCAGGCTCGCGGTTTTGATCCGTCCCACTTCTCTTTCAACCTTCCCGGCGGGCGTTGTGAGGTTTGCCAGGGCGACGGCACGGTGACGGTGGAGATGCAGTTTCTCGCGGACGTCGAATTGGTCTGCGAGGAGTGCAAGGGAACACGCTTCAAGCAGCAGATCCTCGACATTCGTTATCGCGGCAAGAATGTTCACGAAGTGCTCAGCATGACGGTGCGCGAAGCGATCAACTTCTTCCGCGAAGTCCCGAAGATTACGAACCGGCTGCGGGTGTTGGATGACGTCGGACTTGGTTATCTGCGGCTGGGCCAATCGGCAACGACTCTGTCGGGTGGTGAAGCGCAACGCATAAAACTCGCCGCTCACTTACTGAAACGCACAGGCGCGAAGACTCTCTACATCTTTGACGAGCCAACCACGGGACTGCACTTCGACGACATCAACAAACTGCTCGCCGCTTTTCGCGCGCTGATCGATGCGGGTGGATCGTTGCTGGTGATCGAACACAACCTCGACGTGGTCAAGACCGCCGACCACATGATCGATCTCGGCGCTGAAGGCGGTGACGCCGGTGGTTACGTTGTTGGCGTCGGCACGCCGGAAGAGATCATGAACATTCCCGAATCGCACACGGGACGCTTTTTGCGCGAGTACCTGGCGAAGTCAAACGGGCATATGAAACGCAATGGCAGGAGGGTTTTGGAAGATGAGTCTTAGCCAACAAATAATTTCCGATCTGACAGCGTCGATGAAGGCGCAGGACGCGCCGCGCACCTCCACATTGCGCATGGTGAAAGCCGCGATGATGAATCGCAAGATCGAGAAAGGCAGCGAGTTGGACGACGACGACGTGCAGAAGTTGTTGCGCTCGCTCGTGAAGCAACGACGCGATTCGATCGAGCAGTATGAGAAGGCTGGTCGTCAGGAACTCGTCGACAAAGAGAAAGCTGAGATTGTGGTCATCGAAACCTACCTGCCACAAGCAGCCGCTGCTGAGGAGATTGAAGCGGCAGTGGCCGCGGCGATCTCTGAAACCGGCGCCACTTCGATCAAAGACATGGGCAAAGTGATGAAAGCGGCGCAGGCGGCGTTGGCGGGTAAGAACGCGGATGGTAAAGCGGTCGCTGATACGGTGAAGGCGAAGCTGGCGTGAGGCCTTGTAAACACGGATTTTAGGGACAAGGAAACACGGATTTGACCGATTGTCCCGCAGGTTGCCTCGTACATACCCTTCTCGTATAATTCACCGCTTGCTCGAAGGCACGGGGTCTTGTCCGGTGGGTTTCGCGCCCACTTTTTCTTTTGGGGCGAGACGCGTTCGGAGGGTGGCAATGGCAAACGAGTCGATTGCAGCACGGGTTCAGGAATTGGCTGAACGGGTCGCAATCGACCATGGCCTCGAGCTGGTGCACGCGGAAGTAGCGGGCCCCGAGAACAAACCAATCGTTCGCGTTTTTATTGACAAGCCGCAGGGTGTAACCCACGACGATTGCTCGGATGTTAGCGTCCACCTGGGAACGATTCTGGATGTGGAAGACTTCATCCACGCTTCCTACACATTGGAAGTTTCCTCACCAGGTTTGGAACGTGGTCTGTACAAACGCGCTGACTACGAGCGGTTCGCAGGCAGTAACGCCAGGATGAAGACCCGGCAGCCGATTGACGGTCAACGTAATTTCCGTGGGCGGCTGGTGGGCCTCGATGGTGACGAAGTGATTTTTGAGGATCGAACCAACGGACGCGTGCGGGTGCCGCTGGACTTGATTACGAAAGCAAATCTTGAAGTGGACGTTGATGAGGTATTGCGCAAGGCTGGCAAGTAAAGTTAGAGAGAAACTTCCATGAGTTCATCGA
>DASZDV010000548.1:0-3642 GCA_035941575.1 Pyrinomonadaceae bacterium | reverse complement strand
ACCACGCGAAATATCCGGCTCCGTACGCCAATCGAGTCAGCAATTGACCGACGTTGCCCTCCCCAGTCATGTTCCACTCACTATCACGAAGATAACGAGTGTCGTAATCGTTCAGCTTTGCTCCCGCTTCAATAAGTTCGTTTAGCTTAGGCAGCACTGACTCCATGATCGCAAACCCGCGATCGTTTTTCGCGAAGCAGTAGGCCATCGCCAGTTTCATCTGGTAATCAGTTTGTTCTTTGCCCGGATTGAGCGTGTTTACCATGCCGTCAACCTGGTTAAGAATTCTGAGGGCGATCTTTCGGTCATACGGCACAACATAGAATGCGAACTCGAGCAGCGGTGGGACTTGCTTCACTACCGGCACGCCGTTCAGGTTCTTTTGCATTTGTGCCAGCTCGGCCTCGATCCTCTCTGTCGTGAGGCTAAAGTCTTTAACGCGACTTTCCATGGCCCCTTTGATCATCGGATCGCCGTTGTAATTGGTTGCGATCTTTTTCGCCAGTTCGAAGTCACCTTCCAACTCGGCCTTCCACATGGCTCGCGCGTAGATCTGTCCTTCCAATTGCGGATACTTCGAAAGCAGAGCCAGGATCTCGTCAACGGTGCCGTTCTCAGAGAGATCGTTTAGTTCGACATATGACTGGGTGATTGAGTAGCTTCTGGACGCGTCCTCAGTCATCCAATGTTTCAACCTCGCTGCCTGCCCGGGACCATACTTCTCGAGTAGAGGCAGCAATCCACCCACGTATATACAAAAGCTCGGGTGTTCGGCGTCGCCGGCAGTTCTTGGGTTACCGCAACCTTGTGTAAGGGCCTTGTTAAGGATGATGTTGGCGAGATCTTTGTAAGTTGCCTCGTCGGCGGCAGGCGGCGTGAAGTTACGGACTAGGTTCTGCGTGAAATCCCACTCAGGCCAATATCTCACGATGTCTGACTCGCGCAGTTTGTCTACGATGTCTTTGTAGAGAGTCTGCGCCTGCTGTTTGTCTTTGGCGCTCACTCTTACCAACAACGTGATGAGTTCGCGAGAGAAGTTGTCCGAGAGTGCCTGTTTTCCAAGTTTAACTGCGACCTCCGGATTCTTGGACGCAACTCTTCTCGCGAGCCGTAGATTCATCGCTTGTTGAGCTTCGCTGATCTCTCGCGGCAACGGTGTTTCAGAAACTGGTTCAGTTCGCTGGAGAAACCCTAGCGCCAACTCCGGGTCGTGCTTCGCGATGCGCTCTGCCGTGTCTTCACGCAATTTGGAAAAGACGGCAAACGTGTACCTTGAATACTGATCGTTGTCGCGGAGCTGTAAGCCGAGTTTGATGTCTTCCTCAACATTCGCGAGCAGCGCACGTGCACGTTTCTCGTCGTGCTGCCAAAGCGATCCCGCGATGTTTGAACCGATTCGCGCTCGGTTCTCGGCGGATTGTAAAGAGCTGAGCTGGTCCGCCAGCGATTCCAGCAGCCTGAATGCTTTTTCGCGCAACTCTTCGTTCGCAGTATCGCTGCTGGTCTTAGTAACAGTTTGCCCGTTTGCAAATGAAAGGCAGAGAAGAGACGTGACAATGAGGGCCAGAAAAGCAAAACGAGGACGGTTCATCGAACCTCCGCAGAAGGGAATTTCTACACGCTCATGATCTCTTGTTCTTTGGTCTTTGAGAGTTCGTCGATCTTGCCGATGTAGTTGTTGGTGAGCTTTTGGATTTCTTCCAACGCGTCGCGTTCGGCATCCTCGGAGATTGTTTTGTCCTTCAACATCTTCTTGAGTCTCTCGTTGGCGTCGCGGCGCACGTTGCGCACCGCTGTGCGATGATCTTCGGCGATGTCGTGAACTTGTTTCGCGAGTTGTTTGCGCCGCTCTTCGGTCAGAGCGGGGATGGGAATGCGTACGAGCTTGCCGTCGTTCGAGGGATTCAAGCCGAGATCCGCTGCGCGAATCGCCTTTTCAACGGCGGCGATTTGGGTTTGGTCCCACGGCTGGACGGTCAACATCTGCGGCTCCGGCGCATGTACCGAGGCCATCTGGTTTAGCGGAGTCATCGTGCCGTAGTAATCAACCATCACTGTATCCAACAGACTAACGGCGGCGCGACCCGTGCGAATCGTCGCAAGCTTGCGCCGGAAATCCTCGATGACTGTTTCCATTCGCGGTCGCGTTTCCTTCACTATGTCCTTTTCGTTCATGTCGCTAACTCCGCTGAAAGGATTGAACTAACCAACCTTTGTCCCCACTCCGCTTTCGCCCATCACAACGCGTTTGATATTTCCCGGTTCGCGCATATTAAACACGATGATGGGAAGATTGTTGTCCATGCACAACGAGATTGCCGAAGCGTCCATCACCTTGAGTTCGCGTTCAAGCACCTGGCGATACGTAATTTCAAGAAAGCGTTCGGCAGTAGTATCCATCATCGGATCGGCTGAATAAACTCCATCGACCTTCGTAGCTTTCAAAATAATGTCGGCCCTTATTTCCAACGCCCGCAAAGCGGCAGCCGAGTCGGTCGTAAAGTACGGGTTGCCGGTGCCGGCGGCGAAGATAACAATGCGTTCTTTTTCGAGGTGCCTGATAGCGCGGCGCCGAATGAATGGTTCAGCCAACTGCGGGATGTCAATAGCCGACATCACGCGCGTATGCACTTCCACCGTCTCGAGTGCATCCTGCAATACGACCGCGTTCATCACTGTCGCCAGCATCCCAATGTAGTCAGCTGAGGAGCGGTCCATGTTGCCGGCGCTCTTTGAAACGCCGCGAAAGATGTTCCCGCCGCCGACTACAACGGCAACCTGTACGCCGAGTTGATGAACAGCCTTCAGTTCTTCGGCGACGCTGCGAGCAACGTTGACGTCAATGCCGTAATTCTGTTCGCCCATCAGCGCCTCGCCGGAGATCTTCAGCAGGACGCGACGGTAGACCAGGCTTGAAGTGTCTGTGCTCATAGAAACTCAATAGGTCCTATTGGTCTTATAGGACTTATAAGACCTATCCCAACAACGAAGCTACTTCACCACCAAAGTCATCGCTGCGCCGTTCGAGTCCTTCACCCATTTTGTAACGAGTGAACCTGCGCACAGCGATACGCTCGCCGGTCTTCGCAACCTTCTCCGTAACCAGCTCTCCGACAGTCTTCGATGGATCTTTAACGAAGGGCTGATCACTCAGCACTGTTTCCTCGTAGAATTTGTTCATCCGTCCGTCGACGATCTTCTCAATCACCTGATCAGGTTTGTTCGCGTTCTTCGGATCGTTCTTGGCCTGCGCGCGCGCGATCTCGCGTTCCTTTTCGAGTACGTTCGCGGGAACTTCTTCACGCGAGACGTAGCGCGGCTCAGCCGCCGCAATGTGCATCGCGATGTCTTTGACCAACTGTTGAAACTCCTCGCCGCGCGCGACGAAGTCCGTTTCGCAATTCAGCTCTACAAGCACGCCGACCTTACCGCCCATGTGAATGTACGATCCGACAATTCCTTCTGCTGCGAGACGGCCTTCTCGTTTTTTTGCAGACGCCAGACCACGCTTACGCAGAATCTCGATGGCCTTCTCCTCATTACCGTCTGCTTCGATGAGTGCGTTTTTGCACTCCATCATTCCGGCTCCGGTTTTCTCACGAAGCTGCTTCACTGCCGCTGCTGTTATCTCCGCCATGATTG
>DASZDV010000547.1:0-6467 GCA_035941575.1 Pyrinomonadaceae bacterium | reverse complement strand
ATAGTCGGTGTCGACGGATTGGACCACCAGCTCTTTGCCGGAGCTGTCGCGCACGTGCAGCTTGTTCAAATCTTTTTCCGCAAGTGAAGCGAGATCCCTGAGACTGAGTTCGATGGTTTCATCCTGGCGCGCGAGGTTCAATTTGTTGACTGCCGTTACCGTCAACTCCGTTTGCGCAGCGACAGTTGGAAATGCCGCGAGCAGGAAAACAATAAGCAGACCGATCTTCATAGGGGCTCCTCGGTTTCTATTTGTGTTCGACTTCCGGCGCTTTCGTTATTTAGTAGCACTCAAAGGTGGCTGAGCGCCACTACGCAAGGAACTTGCCCGTTGCGGCGCGGTCGGCCGCCCTTTCAGGGCTCAACTCATTTTTGAACTGATCCAGGGGCTGCGTGCTGCGCTTCGCTTCGCACTTGCCCCTGGCTACCCTCACGACGCGCCTTCGGCGCTATTTTTGACCGACTCGCGTTTGACTACCCTTTCGACGCGCCTGCGGCGCGTTCGCAACTTGCCCCAATTTCAAAACTACAGCGTACCCAGCGCCGAAAGCGCGGCAGAGGTTAGCCAGTGGCAAGCGCCAAAGGCGCGGAACGTCCAGCACCGAATCAGCAGCGCCGAAGGCGCGGCGGAGGTTAGCCAGTGGCAAGCGCGCAGCGCGCAGCCTCTGGATCGCGTTCAGAAAAAGATTTTAGGCTCGGAGAGCCGACAGAAACGTGCGGCGCCGTTCCCCCGCCTCAGGGGGCATTTGACGCGATGAAGTAAAATAGCATCTAAAGAAAGAACAGAGGTTAATGAACATGCGGGAAGCAATTGAGTTTTTGACAGACGAACAGTTCAAGGCGGAACTATCACAAACAACCGTAAACCAAACCCCAAACACAACAGACAGCGAACACACAACAGACGATGAGATCCTTGATGCGTATTCGCGGGCGGTAATCGCGGCTGCGGAACGCGTCAGCCCTTCGGTTGTCTATATTGAAGTACATCAACCAGTCAGAAACCGCAGAGGAAACACGCAGGAGGCGCGCGGCAGTGGATCCGGTTTCATCTTCACGCCGGATGGCTTCATTCTCACCAACAGCCACGTAGTGCATGGCGCCAACAGGATGGAAGTCACTACCTCGGACGGAAGCAAGTACCAGGCAGAACTGACCGGCGACGATCCTGATACGGATCTCGCCGTCATCCGGATCAATGCGCCGAACCTTGTGCCTGCTCACCTCGGCGAGTCGCAGCACGTACGCGTGGGCCAACTGGTCCTGGCGGTCGGTAATCCTTACGGATTTCAGTACAGCGTTACGGCCGGCGTGGTGAGCGCGTTGGGCCGTTCACTGCGAGCACGTTCAGGCCGCTTGATGGACGCCGTCATCCAAACGGATGCGGCACTGAACCCGGGTAACTCCGGTGGACCACTCGTCAATTCACGCGGCGAAGTAATTGGCGTGAACACCGCGATGATCCTGCCGGCGCAGGGCATCTGTTTCGCCACTTCGATCGACACGGCGAAGTTCGTCGCGAGTCGTTTGATTCGCGACGGAAGAGTGAGTCGCAGTTACATCGGGCTTGCGGGACAAAACGTTCCACTGCCCCGACGCATCGTGCGGTTCTACAACCTGCGAGTGGAGAGCGGAATCCTGGTGATCTCGTTTGAAGAAAACAGCCCGGGCAAAAAAGCCGGACTGCGCGAAGGCGACATCATTATCGGATTCGACGGCCGTCCAATCGCCGGCATCGACGATCTTCATAAACTCCTGACTGAACAGCGCATCGGACACAAGTCAACGCTGGCGGTCCTCAGAGGCACACAAAAGTTGGACCTCGAAGTGATTCCTGAAGAATCACAGGCCCCGCGCGGGTGACTAAAAATCCACTAAAGGATCGTCCCGCCGACACATAGTCATGAGACTCTGCGCGTGAAAAAACACGCGGAGGAACAAGGCTATGCGTTGGCGGGGTGAACGTCAGAGCTCGAACATCGAGGATCGTCGTGGTCTAACAGGCGGGAAGATCGCAGTTGGCGGCGGTCTCGGCACCATGTTGATAATCATCATTGCGCTGCTGTTTGGCGCTGACCCGCAGCAACTGCTCGAACGAGTTCCGAGTAATCCGCCCTCATCGGTCCAAACCTCACAGCCTCGCAGCCGCGAAGAGGAAGAACTGAAAGAGTTTGTTGGCGTTGTGCTCGCGAAGTCTGAAGACGTATGGAACGGCGTGTTTCGGCAAAACGGTCGCCAGTATCGTGAACCAACGCTCGTGTTGTTTACAGACCAGGTGCAATCTGCATGTGGACGAGCGGGTGCTTCTGTTGGCCCGTTCTATTGTCCGGGCGACGAGAAGGTCTATATCGATCTTTCGTTTTACGACGAGTTACGACGTCGTTTCAAAGCGCCCGGAGATTTCGCACAAGCGTATGTGATTGCGCATGAAGTTGGTCATCACGTTCAGAACCTTCTTGGGATCTCGGATCGCGTGCATGCGGCGCAACAACGCCTGAGTGAAGGAGAAGCGAATCAACTATCAGTGCGATTGGAACTACAGGCTGACTTTTTCGCGGGTGTCTTTGCGCGCTACGTGCAGAACCAGGGCATACTCGAAGCAGGAGACATTGACGAGGCGCTGCAAGCGGCGAGTGCTGTTGGTGATGATCGGATTCAACGTCAGACCACCGGCTACGTCGTGCCCGATTCATTCACTCACGGAACGTCAGAGCAACGCTCACGCTGGTTCCGAAAAGGTTACGACTCAGGAGACATCCGCCAGGGCGACACTTTTAATACGCCGAGTCTCTAGGTCTCTTCAACATAGGTCCTATAGGTCATATAGGACCTATACCAACAAACAACGGAACAAACTCGCCGTGCGGGAAGTATAGTCCCGCATGACTAGCACTCAGACCGGGGATTCTCCCCGGAAGCCGCTAAGAGTCTGGCCCGGTATCGCCGCCGTTGTACTGCAATTCCTCTTTCGGTTCGGTGTGAAGGCCGCCGTTCCCGGAATCACAGGTTTTGGTTACGCAGTCCTGGGCTCGCTCGCACTCGCCCTCGTGCTCATTGTCTGGTGGACTTTCTTCAGCCGCGCGCGCCGGCTCGAACGCTTCGGCGCTCTTGCGTTGATACTTGCGGCAATGGGCGCAACCTGGCTGCTCAAGCACGACTCAATGTGGCTGCCGTGGCTCTTCGCCTACGCTATCCCGTTCCTGTCACTCGCGTTTGTAACGTGGGCCGTCGTCACACGTCGCCTTCCCGATCGAGTCCGGCACGCGACGATGGTCGCAACAATCCTGATAGTTTGCGGCGCGTGGCTCCTCGTCAGACAGAACGGTATCAACGGAGATCACCAGGCGACTTTCGGTTGGCGTTGGCGTGCAAGTGCAGAAGAACGGCTCCTCGCCGAAACCTCTGTACAACCGGCAAACGCAACTTCAACTTCAGCCACGACTACTCCCGTGGCGCCAACCATCGCAGCATCACCATCCCCTTCAGCCACACCCGAAACTCCCAAAGATGCAGCGACTGCAACGACTTCAACACCCGCTACTTCAACTGAAAAGCGAGCTGAGTGGCCCGGCTTTCGCGGCCCGCGACGTGACGGAACTGTTCGCGGAGTGAAGATCAAGACCGACTGGTCTGCATCACCGCCAGTGCAACTGTGGCGACGGCCGGTTGGTCCAGGTTGGTCGTCCTTCGCTGTCAGTGGAGATTTGTTCTACACACAGGAGCAGCGTGGCGAAAACGAAGTCGTCGCTTGTTACAAGATGGCGACTGGCGAACCTGTGTGGTCACATCGCGACGCTGCGCGTTTCTTCGAATCGAATGCCGGTGCTGGACCACGTGCGACACCAACGTTGAGCAACGGTCGTGTTTACACATTTGGCGCGACTGGAATTCTGAACGCGCTTGATGCGCGCACGGGCGCTGTTGTTTGGTCGCGCAACGTCGCTTCTGAAACAAACACGCAGGTTCCGTTCTGGGGATTCTCGAGTTCGCCTTTGGTGATTGGCGAGCTCGTGGTCATCGCAGCTTCCGGCCAACTCGCCGCTTACGAGGCTGCGACCGGGAATCGACGCTGGCTTGGACCAGCGAGCGGTGGGAGTTACAGCTCCCCGCAGCTCGTGACTATCGATGGAGTACAACAGATTCTTTTCGTGAGTGGATCACATGCGATGAGCGTTGCGCCTGCTGACGGTAAACAACTCTGGGATCACGGGTGGTCAGTCAATACGATCGTGCAACCGGCGTTGACTGCCGACGGTGATGTGTTGATAACAAGTCAGGAGAACGGAACGCGGCGGCTTGGCGTCGCGCACGGTGCTGCTGGTTGGAGCGTTGCAGAACGTTGGACCTCAAATGCACTGAAGCCTTACTTCAACGATTTCGTAGTTCATAAGGGTTATGCGTTTGGTTTCGACGGGCGCATTCTTTCGTGCATCGATCTGAAAGACGGCCAGCGGAAGTGGAAAGGCGGGCGTTACGGCAACGGCCAGCTCGTCTTGTTGCCGGAACAGGATCTGCTGTTGGTTGTTTCTGAAGAAGGCGAACTGGCGCTTGTCGGAGCAACGCCGGACCAGTTCACCGAAATCGCCAAGTCGGCTGCGATTCAAGGCAAGACCTGGAACCATCCTGTGCTCGTCGGCGACGTGCTACTCGTTCGCAACAGCGAAGAGATGGCCGCGTTTCGGTTGTCGCTATTGTAGCCACGGATTTCACGGATGAACACAGACTCGCTAAATCTGTGTTCTCTGTGTTAATACGCGGCGGTTCTTAGTCGCAAAGCATTCGCGATCACCGACACAGAGCTGAAGCTCATCGCGGCGGCGGCTATCATCGGGCTGAGCAGCAGACCGAAGAACGGATAGAGCACTCCTGCCGCGATCGGCACACCGAGCGTGTTGTAAACGAAAGCGAAGAACAGGTTCTGTTTGATGTTCTTCATCGTCGCGCGGCTCAGACGGATTGCACGCACGATCGCGCGCAGGTCGCCTTTCACGAGCGTGACGCCGGCGCTTTGCATTGCGACGTCTGTTCCTGTTCCCATTGCAATACCGACGTCAGCCTGTGCGAGCGCGGGCGCGTCGTTGATGCCGTCGCCAGCCATCGCTACTTTGCGGCCTTCCTTTTGAAAGCGATTTACGATCTCCGCTTTCCGGTTCGGCAAAACTTCAGCAACCACGTCATCGATGTTCAGCGCTCGTGCCACTGCTTGTGCAGTTGTGCGGCTATCGCCCGTGATCATCACGATCCGGATCTGTTCTTCGTGCAGTCGCCAGATCGCGCTGGGCGTACTCTCCTTAATTGGATCGGCAACACCGAGAATACCTGCGGGTTTGCCGTCGACAACGACAAACATCACCGTTTGACCTTCGCCTCGAGATTCTTCGGCACGAGCATTCAATTCATCGACACTCATTCCGAGTTCGTGGAGCAACGCTCGATTGCCTAGCGCGACTGCGCGGCCGTTTACGTTTCCCTTCACTCCCTTGCCGGTCAGCGATTCAAACATTTCCGGTTTCAACAACGGAATTTGACGCTCTTCTGCACCGGAAACAATCGCCGCAGCCAGCGGATGCTCACTGCCGCGTTCGAGACTCGCTGCGAGTTGCAGCAACTCGTGCTCATCGAAACCCGTCGCCGGTTGCACCGTGACAAGCTTCGGCTTGCCTTCAGTCAAAGTTCCCGTTTTATCTACGACGAGCGTGTCGATGTCGCGCAGCACTTCGATCGCTTCAGCATTTCTAAACAACACACCCGCCTGCGCACCTTTCCCCGCCGCAACCATGATTGACATCGGTGTCGCGAGCCCAAGCGCGCACGGACAAGCAATGATCAGCACGGCGACTGCATTGACAATCCCATACGCCATCCGAGGTTCCGGCCCAATCAGCGCCCAAATAACAAACGTAACGATCGCGATTAGAATCACGATTGGCACGAAGTACGCTGAAACAACGTCGGCGAGTCTCTGAATCGGCGCACGGCTGCGTTGCGCCTCCGCAACCATCTGCACGATCTGCGACAACAGCGTTTCCGATCCCACTCGCTCTGCCTTCATCACGAACGAGCCTGTGCCATTCACCGTCGCCCCGACAACGCGATCTCCATTGCGCTTTTCAACAGGAATCGGCTCGCCCGTCACCATCGATTCATCAACATAACTCGCGCCTTCCAGCACCACACCATCAACCGGAATCTTCTCGCCGGGACGCACGCGCAGCACGTCGCCTTTCATCACCTGATCGAGTGGCACGCCCTGCTCGCTGCCGTCCGCAGCGATACGACGTGCGGTCTTTGGCGCTAACCCAAGCAACGCCTTCAAAGCGGCACTCGTTGAACTGCGCGCCTTGAGTTCCAAAACCTGGCCCAACAACACGAGCGTGGTAATCACAGCCGCCGCTTCGAAATACAGCGGTACCGTGCCGCCCATTTCGCGAAACGATTCAGGGAACATGCCGGGAAAGATTTTGGCAA
>DASZDV010000546.1:0-2959 GCA_035941575.1 Pyrinomonadaceae bacterium | reverse complement strand
AAAGTTTCCTGCCCCGTGTGATGCAGAACTTCCGTTTTGTCGCGCGAGTAGATAGCTTCAAACCCGGCTTGCGCGCTCGCCGACGATTTACCCGCGCGAATCGCAAAGTTTGACAGGTTCGACATCGCCAACACTTCCGCGGTTCCCTGTAGCGCGCGCGGCATGTCCTGCGTCATCGAAACCGCGCGAAACGGCGACTCGTTTTCAACTCTCTTACTTTGCAGATAACGATTCAACCAGCCGTCGCGCGTCGACTTCACTCCAGGCGTTCCGGATTCCATGTAATCCTGCGCGTCGAAGTGCGAACGCGTGTTATCCGGCGAACCCGACGCGTGAACAATCGCGAGCCGCTTCGAATCCCAGAGCGGCTTGAATGAACTCATCGATGGGTGTAGACCGAAGAAGCCATCGAGATTGATCGCAGACTCCTGACTTCCCGACGGTTTCGGAATGGCGATCGTCGGCCGTGCGTCGTAGTAGCTCGACTCGCCGAACGGCACGACCATGTTCAGTCCGTCAACGGCGCCGCGCTGAAAGATCGCAATCAGAGTCTTGCGCTTTCCGCCGCTCACGGCGTTGCGTTCATTCGCCATGATCGCGCGCTGGAGAAAACCCGGTGCTGCAAGCGATGCGCCGACACTTGCCAACGCGATGCTGCCTGATTTGAGAAAGAATCTGCGATTCATGCGTCCACCTCTCTATTGCCTCTGAAACTCAGGCGTACCAAGAATCAAACCGACGACCTTCGCCACCGAGTCGTTCGAGTCTGTTTCATCAATCTGTTTCATCAGCGTCTCTCTCGTTGACGTCGAGATGTCGCCGGCCACGATCATCTTTAACGACTGATCGATCAGTTTCGACTTATCATTCGTGCTCAGTTTTGCGAGATCTACTCTCGTACCCTGAACACGATTACCGGCCAGCGCCAACCCAAAGTTCATCCTTTCCAGCAGACCACCCGTGTTCACCCAACTCTCCGCGGCGTCGGAATAACCATTCGGCGTTTGAAATCCATATAGCGGCTCGCCCATGCGCGCGATCCACTGGTGTGTTCCCGGACCACCGTTGGTGTCGGCGCCGAGAGTTCGAATCGCACTGACTACCAACTCAAACGGCCGCTTGATCTTCGCTCGATATGCTTCCGGCGAGTTGAATTCCGGTGACGAGAAGATCGCTTTCAAAGTTTGGCGAATATCGCCGTCATTCTTTGTGAACGCGGCTGCAACGCGATCGACCAAGGCCTGCGGCGGCGTGTCGGAAACAAAGTGACGCACGAGCTTGCTCGCAATGAACTTCGCGGTGGACGGATGATGCGCAAGAATCTCGAGCACTGTCAGCCCGTCCTTCATACCGCCGCCTGCTGGAATCTTTTGGCCCAGCACTGTCTTCTCGCCGTCGTCGTGAGCGCGAGCATTGAAGAAAAACGTTCCGGGGTTGCGGCGTCCTATTTCCCCCATCATCGCATTGACTGCGACGCCGCCACCGCGCGGTTGAAAGATGGTCCAACCGGTGAAGCAGCGCGCGACTTCCTGTACGTCTTTCTGCGTGTAGCCACCGTCAACACCGAGTGTATGCAACTCCATCAACTCGCGGGCGTAGTTTTCGTTGATGCCGCGACGTGGCTGTTGCGCCTGCAAGTTCTGACGCAGCATCGCACGGCCACGATTTGCATTCGGACTGACGCTCTGAAAATTGTCGAGATAAAAGAGCATCGCCGGAGACTGCGCCGTCGCGATCAACAACTGTGAAAACTTGCCCATCGCATTCGGCCGGATCGTGTCGCGATCGTAAGCCGGGAGTAACCAACGGTCTGCGCCTTTGCCGGCGAAGACGTTGAAGTGGTTGGTCCAAAAATCGACCATCACTTCCTGTAGCTGACGTTCACTGTAGACTGCGCGCAGGATTCTCGACGCGTGCAACTCCGCCATTATTCGTTGTGGCTGTAGCAGACCGTTTTTCTGGTAATACTCCTGAAGCACCTTGCGATACTTCTCGTTCTGCGGATCGAGCTGTGGAAGAGGCTGATTCGGCCGGCGGTCGGGTCCGTTCATCTCCGGACCGTCGGGCGCGGTCTTCTCGGGAGTCTGGTTCTTCGTGCGGTTCTCACGCGCCTCGGCTAGATCTGACGGCAACATGCCTTTCGCTTGAAGCTCGCGCAATAATCGACCAGGCTGCGGATACTTCTCGTAAAGTTCGGCCGTCGTCATGTTCAGCGCACCGAGATCCCTGACCTTGTTTTCGGCGACTACATCTGAAATCGTTTCGGGGTTTAACTGCTCGTTTATGTACTTCTCCAACCCCATCGCCTTCACGCGTTCAACGTCGCCGGGCCGTGCCCCAAACCCGAGCCGGTTGAGCACGTGAATAATCTTTTGCTCCTCGGTCAGCCGCCGGTTTTTCGAGTTTTTCTGCGTGTCCGCCAACGTCGCGAACGTCTGCGTTGCCAGCATGGCCGACATCACCAGCGCAGCTACGAGGCTCTTCTGGGAGTAAATGGATTTGCGTGGGAATTTCATGTCGTTTTAGACGCCCCAGTATTTCAGTTGGTTTGAAAAAGCGTTAGCGCCGAAGGGGCGATCGAAGTTGTTCTGTCGGCCCTTCAGGCCTCAATTCTATTCTTTCTTCGATCCAGGGGCAGCGCGAAGCGCGCGCCCCTGGCTACCTTAGGCCGCACCTTCGGTGCTCGTTCCGCCAATTGCGATGGTTTCGGTGCTCGTTCCGCCAACTGCAATGGTTTCGGTCCTCGTTCCGCTAACCGCCGCACCGGAGACGCGAGATACACGGTTCACGGGCTCGTGCTCGTGGTCGAAGTCCGGTCGGCCGGCTGGTTTCTCGTCATCGGTCTTGGGAAACTCACCGGACTGCGGTTTCCCTCTTTATCCACCGCCCGCACGCCGAAAAAGTAATTGTCTTTTGACATTCCTTTCAACGTAAAACTTGTGACGTTGCCGACGGACTT